>CALMCS010000313.1 GCA_937862875.1 uncultured Comamonadaceae bacterium | reverse complement strand
TGGCGCTTCCGCGGTGCGATACTTGGCCTCATGCGGTTAAAACGCCTATCCGTCAGGCGCTGACGGCAATCTTTCTACTCTCAAGAATACTGAGAACGCCATTGTTGTGTTCGACAACGAGCCGCGCAATAAAGAGATCCACAAGCGCATGGCCAAGATCATAGCACAGGGCATTCGTATTTGCATTTGGCCGTCCCATATTCAACAAAAGGACATCAATGCGATGGTTCTCGCGGGAATCACCAATGTAGAAGAGATAATTAGTAGGAACACTTACAAGGGTCTCGAGGCGGACCTGCGTTTCAAACAATGGAGAAAAACATGAGCCAACTCTACAAGCTGACAGCCAAGATCCCGCATGATGAAATCGGCTTCCCGAAGGTACAGGCCCTGCTGGCGGGGATGAGCTACACCAAAAAGTACTGGAAGGCTCTCGTTTATCCGAACCAGATCGAATACATCATGGGTCCATATTCGCAGGTCGGCATCGACAATGCCAAGGCGGCCTTCCGTGAGACATTCAAGGATGCCACGCCCGACGACCGCAAGCACTGCTCCTTCAGCCAGGAGCCGCACACGACATGATCAATGCCATCGTAGCGGTAGATGAGCGCTACGGCATTGGTTCAAATAATGAGATGCCGTGGCCTCGACACAAGGGCGACATGAAGTGGTTTCGTGAGCACACCGACAACGGCGTCGTCCTGATGGGGCGCCGCACCTGGGAATCCATCGGCTCCAAGCCGCTGCCCAACCGGATCAATGCAGTCGTCACCAAGAACGAGCTCCTGCTCGCCCGTGGGCCTGCTGAGTCCTATGCCAGTAATCCTATCACACGCCCGCACTGGGTGATGGAAGGCGACATGAAGGACGTGCTCTGGGACCTCGAGAAGATGTATGCACAGAAGAATGTCTGGGTTATCGGCGGCGCTGAGATTTACCGCCAGGCCCTGCCATACGTGGACAACCTCTACTTGACCACGATCCCAGGCAAGTACGACTGTGACGTGTTTCTGAACAAGAAGCAGGTCGAAGCTTTTGACCATGTGATTTTTGACGATACGGCTCCCGACGGGACCCGCTATCAAATAAGGAGCAAAACCTGATGTTTGAAGTAGCATATGGAGCAATAATATTGGGTGGATGTGCAGTGAGCATATTTTTCTCAATAGCCACGGTACTGAAATGTAATGCTACACTTCGCAAGACGGACCCCTCTAATGGAAACTGAATATGAAATCCTCATGAAGGAATCCGCCGAGCTCTGGGACGACATTGACGGCACCGACTTCGAGGGCACCTGGCTGCACAACCTATGCCCACCTTGGGCCGCAAGGTGCGCATCTGGGTGGAGTGGACCTGGAGCCTGTTCTTCCCGGTCGACATCACCCACTTGCGCTTCACCCGCACCGCTGATGTCGACGCGCTGTTCGCAGAGCAGACGCCCGCCACCCCGATCCAACACCCGCAACCCTAGGAGCACTTATTCATGTTCATCGGAAAGACCGCCCTCGTCACCGGCTCGACCTCGGGCATCGGCCTGGGCATCGCGCGCAGCCTGGCCGCGCAAGGCGCCAATGTCATCCTCAACGGCTTTGGCGACGCCGCGGACATCGACAGGCTGAAGAACGAACTCGCCGAGCTCTACGACGTGCAGGTGCGCTACGACGGCGCCGATATGAGCCGACCCGAAGCCATCGATGCGATGATGGGCAAGTCCTTGGCGGAGTTTGGCTGCATCGACCTGCTCATCAACAACGCCGGCATCCAGCATGTGGCGCCGGTTGACGAATTCCCGGTCGACAAGTGGTACGCGATCCTGGCCATCAACCTGTCGGCCGGTTTCCACACCACTCGGCTGGCGCTGCCTGGCATGAAGAAGAAGGGCTTCGGCCGCATCGTCAACATTGCCTCGGCCCACGCGCTGGTGGCCAGCCCCTACAAGTCGGCCTATGTCACGGCCAAGCATGGCGTGGCCGGGTTCACCAAGACCGTGGCCCTCGAAGTCGCCGAGCTCGGCATCACCGTCAACGCAGTGTGCCCCGGCTACGTCTTGACGCCGCTGGTCGAACAGCAGATCCCGGACACCGCCAAGGCTCGAGGCATCACCAACGAAGAAGTCATCCGCAACGTGCTGCTGGCCGCGCAGCCCACCAAGAAGTTCGTGACCGTCGAACAGGTGGCTGCGCTGACCTCCTTCCTCTGCACGGACGACGCGGCCTCGATCACCGGCGCCATCCTGCCCATCGAAGGCGGCTGGACGGCGCACTGATGTTCTGCACCGCACCTCACCTCCGATCCGTTTCATCAACCCGGCCTTTACGCCAACCCTCAAGGAGAACTCTCATGAACCACTCGACTTTCCGCCAGATCGCCATCGCTGCCGCACTCGCGGTCACCGGTCTTGCCCACGCCGGGCAGTGCCCGGCCGACAAGGTTGCCGCCAACGATCTGCCAGGTGCAGCCACGGCGCCGGTCGGCGTGGTCGACACCGAATTGGCTTCCATCGATCTGGCCAAGGAAAACGTCAAGCTCGACCAGCGCCGCCTGCGTCTGCGCCATATGACCATCGCGCCCGGCGGCATCGTGCCGATGCACAGCCACGAAGACCGGCCGGCGCTGATCATGGTCAACAGCGGCGAGATCTACGAATACAACAGCAAGTGCGCCGTGCCCATCCTGCACAAGGCCGGCGAAACCGCGCGTGAGTTCATGGGCACCAAGCACTGGTGGAAGAACACCGGCTCGGCGCCAGTCGACCTGACCATCGGCGACATCGTCAACGACAAGAAGCCGGCCACGATGGAAAAGATGATGTAAGTCTGAGTCCGCGTCGCCGACAGCCTGACGGCGGCGCAATCCCGCGCAGTCCACCCAGAACCCGAATCATGGAGCTCCCGATGAATGCAACGACAGCCCGCCCGGCCACCAGCCAGCGTGCGCGCGGCCCCACCCCGCCCGGCCTGCCCGGCCAAGTGGTGCTGGTGCTGCAAGGCGGCGGTGCCCTCGGCGCCTACCAAGTGGGTGTCTACCAGGCTCTTCACGAAGCAGGCATCGAGCCCGACTGGGTCATCGGCACGTCGATCGGCGCGATCAACGCCGCATTGATCGCCGGTAACCCGCTCGAGCAGCGCATTCACCGCCTCAGTGCGTTCTGGCGCCACGTGGAGCAGCCCGCCAGCACCGCCGGCCCGCTGGACTGGCTCGGCATGGGCAACTGGGTGGCCAACATGACGACCGTGATGCGCGGCATACCGGCCTTCTTCGAGCCCAGCACCGCGGCCCTGCGCGGCACGCGGGCCAATGTGGGCGTGGAGTCTGCCGCCTACTACAGCACTGAGCCGCTGCGCCAGACGCTGGGCGAACTGGTGGACTTCAAGAGCCTCCAGGACGGGCCGACGCGGCTGACGGTTGGCGCCGTCAACGCCTGCAGCGGTGCCATGCGCTATTTCGACAGCCGCCACGAGAGCCTGTGCGTGGAGCATGTGATGGCCTCCGGTGCACTGCCGCCCGCATTCCCTGCCGTGCGCATCGACGGCGAACCCTACTGGGACGGCGGCATCTACTCCAACACGCCGATCGAGGCCGTGCTCGATGACCGCCCGCGCCGTGACGCGCTCATCTTCGCCGTGAACGTCTGGCATCAGACCGCGCCGGAGCCGGAGTCAATCTGGCAGGTCATGGGCCGAACGAAAGACATCCAGTTCGCCAGCCGGGCCGACAGCCACATCGCGCGGCAAAAGCAGATCCACCGCCTGCGCCATGTGATCCGACAGTTGACGCAGCAGATTCCCGCCGGCAAGCAGTCCGACCCGGTGGTCAAGGAACTGTCGTCCTGGGGCTGCGGCACCACCATGCACGTGGCTCATCTGTTGGCGCCGCGACTGGAAAGCGAGGACCACACCAAGGACATCGACTTCTCGCCGAGCGGCGTGAAGGCGCGCCGCGAAGCCGGTTACTCCGACACCCTGAGCATGATCGAACGCTCGCCCTGGCGCGAGCCGACCGATCCGATCGAGGGCGTGGTCGAACACCGCTGAACCTGTCGCTTGCATTTCCACCGGTACATCACCATCGATCAAGATCGAGACAGTCACATGAACAACACGACCCGAAACCTATTCGCTGGCGCCATGCTGGCCTTCGCTTGCCTCGGTGCCGCACAGGCCCAAACGGTGGGGCCGGACGGCATCATCCGCGTGCGCAGCGATTACCCGGTGGACGAGACCGTCGCGCGCATCCGCGCCGACATCACTGCCAAGGGCATCCTCTTCTTCCAGGCCATCGACCAGGCGCAGCTTGCGGCGAAGGCCGGCATCAAGTTGCGGCCGTCGACGCTGCTGGAGTTCGGCAACCCACCGCTGGGCGCGCAGTTCCTGACCGCTAACCCCAACGCGGGGCTGGACTGGCCGGTGCGCCTGCTGGTTACCCAGGATGAGTCGGGTGCAGTCTGGGCCAGCTGGACCGATTTCGCCTGGATCGCGAAGCGCCACGGCATCACCGACCGCAAGATGCAGTTCGACACGGCCACGGGTGTGGTTCAGTCCATCACCTCGACGGTCATGACGAAGTAGTTGCTTACGGCAGCTCGGCAGCCACCCGTCGCAAGGGACCTGGAGACGCGATGCACACCCACGACGCCATCGTCATCGGGAGCGGCCAGGCCGAGCCTTTCCTGGCCGTCCGCTTGGCGCAGTCCGGCTTGAAGGTTGCGCTAGTCGAACGCGAACACTACGGCGGCACGTGCGTCAACGACGGGTGCATCCCGGCCAAGACGCTCGTCGCCAGCGCGCGCAGCCGCGTGCCGCCCGACCGCATCACCGGCACCCAGCCCGGCGACATGCTCGTGCACCGCAACATCGCCAACCTGGTGGTGCAGACCGACATGAACCTGCTTTCGGTGCTGCAGTACGCGGTGGAAGTCTTGCTAGTCCAGCACGCCATCGTCTGCGGCCACTACCGTTGCGGTGGCGTGAAGGCGGCCACGAGCGACGCCGACCACGGGCTGATCGACAACCGGCTGCGCACCGTGAAGGACACGCAGGGCTACTTCTGGCCGCAATTCGGCGTGCGCGACGAGGCAGCCCGCTTTCGCCGCCTGGTCGATCTGAACGTGATCGAGCAGGTCAACAACCTGGGCAAGACCCATGTCATCCAGGATGCGCGGAAGGCGCGTCGCAGGCCGACGATCCACGGCTGGGAGTTCGATCTCACCAGCGGGTTCCTGCGCCGCCACGCCGGCGGAATCAACGGCAATCACGCCATCCACGAAGTCTGCGAGTACCACGGCACCGGTGCGGGAGCACCCGCATGACCGCGGCATGGTTGGTGGCCATCCTGTGCGTGGGCGTGATGGGTTTTGCGATCCAGCGCGGCGCCACGTGCACCGTGGCGGCCGTCGACGAAGTGTTGACCAAGCGTCGGGCGCACCGCCTGGTGGCATTGCTCGAAGCCTCGCTGTGGGTCGCCGGTGGCTTGGCGCTGGCGCAGCTGGCACACCTGGCGGGCAGCATGCCGGCCGGCTACGCGGTCAGCGCCTGGACCGTCTTTGGCGGCGCCTTGCTGGGCCTGGGCGCCTGGGTCAACAAGGCTTGCGTCTTCGGTGCCGTGGCGCGACTCGGATCTGGCGAGTGGGCGTATGCGGCCACACCGGTGGGTTTCTACGCCGGCTGCCTCAGCGTGATGCCCGTCTTCTCACGGCCGGTGGCCAAACCGCTTTCAGAAGGCTCTCCGCTGTTCCAGGTGTCGACCCTGTTCGCGGCGATCTTCCTGATCTTCGTCCTTTGGCGCTTGCGGCCCAGTCTGGGGGCCTGGCGCCGACCTGATCGCAGCGGCTGGTTGCGCCAGAAGATCTGGGCGCCTCATGCCGCCACCGTGGTCATCGGCGTGAGCTTCGTCATCACACTGCTGTTGGCTGGCCGCTGGGCCTACACCGACGTGCTGGCTGATCTGGCGCGAGCCATGGAGGGCGAGTCGGTCAACCTGCTCTTGCCGATGTTGCTGCTGACGGCGCTGTATGTCGGTGCATTGATCGGCGGCCTATCGGCAGGCCGCTGGCAATCCGTGCGCGTGTCGGCACTACAAGTCCTTCGATGCTTCGCTGGCGGCGTCGTGATGGGTTGGGGAAGCCTCCTGATTCCAGGTTCGAACGATGGACTCATCTTGATCGGCATTCCGCTGCTGCGCCCTTACGCCTGGTTGGCGTTTGCCAGCATGTTCGTGGCGATTGCCGCCGCCATGCTGGTCCAAGGTTTCTTGGGGCGGCAGGTTGTCCGCGATGGCGGAACGGTCTGACGGCGCCGTGCGTCGGGCTCGCAGCAGCCTCCTCGGGAGCTGACGCTCGCGTGCGGCTGCTCCTGGCCGGGTGGAGAAGGCGGCTTTGCGGCATCGGGCGACAGCTGAGGGCGGCATAGCTGCCGCCCCAGAGTCAGCGCGACCGTTCCCGGTCGCCGTGTCGCTGAGGGCCAGCCTGAACGGTCTTGGCCCGCGCTCGTGGGGCGCGTGCGTCATAGACCGGGACCTTGAACCTCTCGCCTCTCGCAACTCTCTTGGCACCCTCAGCCGCCATCATGGCGCGCACCTGGCCACGAAGCTCGGGGGACACCTTGCCGTCGACGAGTGCCTTCTCAATCGCTGCGGCAAGCTGGCGCTGTCCACCAAGCTCAGCTGCCTTCCTGTCGCCGCTGACGCGTTCGGCGTAGTCCGATTGAACTCGCCCGACGGCTTCACCTGGTCTTTGCAGTGCCGGTCCATCATGACCAACTTGCAGCCGCACCCGTTCCTTTGCAGCCGCTTCCCGGTCCCCAGGTGTCACCGTGTGGCCAACAGCCTTCAGCCCCTGTGCAGTAGCGGCAATCCATCCTTGCCGGACAAACTCCGGTGACCCGACCAGCCTCACCGTTTCCCATCCACGCTCAGCAGCTCGATCCACCATTGCCTTGATCGCGGCGGGGCTCTCGCTGCCAGTGCTGATGCTCAGGAGCTTGTCGGTGAAGGCAACCTTTCCCGCCTGGTCTCTGAAGTGATACTCCTTGTCGATCAAGCCGATCCGTTTGACGTTGAAGCGGTCTTCAAGCGGCGGAATGACGCGGCGCTTCTCGGTTGTGTCACCTTCCGATCGCATTGAGTTGATGTCCGCGCCACCTCGTTCGGCTGACCGCGGAGCCGTGCCGCCCTGCTTCGCATCAGGCATCGCGCCCATGCTGGCCGGGGCCACGGCAAGATCTTGGGCGGTGGCATGGTCGGCACCCA
>CALMCS010000312.1 GCA_937862875.1 uncultured Comamonadaceae bacterium | reverse complement strand
GAGATCGAATCGATTTCCCGGCACCCTCCCCGCCCCTCAAATCATGAGTTCGATGAGAAACGGCCCCGGCTTGTCGAAGCTGCTCTTCATCAGATCGGCGAGCTGCTCCAGCGTCGTTGCGCGTGCTGCCTCCACGCCCATGCCGTTGGCCAACTGCACCCAGCTGAGTGATGGCTTGCCCAGATCCAGCATGCTCATCGCCGTCTCGCCGGGCGTCGCACCCACGTTGGCGTACTCGCCAATCAGAATGTTGTATTTGCTGTTGTTGAGAATCACGGTGGTCACCGGCAGGCGCTCGCGGGCCTGAGTCCACAGCGATTGCAGCGAGTACATGGCCGAGCCGTCCGCCTGCAGGTTGATCACGCGCCGCTCGCGTCTGGCACCGATTGCCGCGCCCGTCGCCACCGGCATGCCGTCGCCGATGGCACCACCCGCAAGATGCAGCCAGTCATGGGCCGGAGCCGCATGCGTGAATTGATAGAAACCACGGCCGTAGGAAATACTCTCGTCGGAGACGATGGAGTTCTCGGGCATCAAGGCCGCCAACGTGCGTGCCAGGCCTTCCGGCGACGGAGCGCCGCTCTCCAGCTCGGGTCGCGGGCCGGGATCGGGCATCGCCACTTCGGGCGCATGGAGTTCTTTCACCAAGGCCCGCAGCGCCTCCACCGGATCCTGATCGGGGCGCGACAGCACATGGAACTGCGCCTGAGGATGGTGCTGAACCGACGGCATTCCCGGATAGCCAAAGAAGCCCACGGGAGGCTGTGCGTTCACCAGGATGATGTGCTTGTATTGATCGAGCGCCTTGATGGCGTTGTCCATCACATAAGGCACCCGCTCGAGCTGCAAGTTGCCACGACCACGCGCCACCTGCGAGTTCACATAGCTGGCCATCAGGCTCGCCCCGGTCGCACTGGCGACGCGCCACGCCAACTTCTGAGCCTCGCTCAACACGCCATGGCCTGCCAGCAGAATCAAGACGTCGCGGTTGTCGCGCAGCATGCGCGCCGCGCCTTCGATGGCATTGCCATCGACGGCCGCAGGCGGCGATGCCGCGATCGGCGCAGCCACGGCCCCACCCTCGCCCCACGACACGTCCGCGGGCAGAATCAGCGTGGCGATTTGCCCCGGAAAGGTATTGGCGGCACGCACGGCCTCTGCCGCGTCACGGCCCAAATCTGGCGCACTGGAACTGGTGCGCACCCAGGCCGACACCGTTTGCGCCATCCCCATCGTGTCGCCCGTCAGCGGCGCATCAAAAGGTCGGTGGTAGATCGCCTGGTCGCCCACGATATTGACGATGCCGCTTCGCGCTCGGCGGGCGTTGTGCAGGTTGCCCATGCCGTTGGCCAAGCCGGGTGCGCAGTGCAGCAGCGTGCACGCCGGCTTGCGCGCGATGCGGAAATAACCGTCCGCCATACCCGTCACCACGTTCTCCTGAAGACCAAGAACGCACTTCATCCCCGGCACCTGATCCAGTGCGGCGACGAAATGCATTTCGCTGGTCCCTGGATTCGCAAAACAGGTATCCACGCCAGAGTCCAACAAAGTTTGAACCAAACTCTTTGCGCCGTTCATCTATTTTCGCTCCTTGAAATATGCCGGGGATTGGGAATTGGGAGTTGGAAACTGGAAACTGTGCAGCGGCCAGCGAGGCAAGCCTTATCCAACGATTAACCCCGAGCATAGAACCAGAGTATTGAAAAAAATCTCAATTGAGTATGAATATCTCCGGC
>CALMCS010000311.1 GCA_937862875.1 uncultured Comamonadaceae bacterium | reverse complement strand
GTGGCGGTGCTGGGCCTTGGCATGATCACCGAGGGTTGGGAGCTGCCGTTTCACAGCCACCGCAAGGCGCAGTTGCTGTTTGCGGAGTCCGGGTTGATCACGCTGGAGGCCGAGGAAGGGCTTTGGGTAGTGCCGCCGCAGGGCGCCATCTGGATTCCCGGCGGTTTAGTGCACAGGGCCCGCAGCAGCGGCAATACGCGCGGCTTTGTGGCGTTTGTGGAGTCGGATGCGGCCGTGGGTTTGCCCACGCGTTGCTGCACGATCTTTGTGTCTCCCTTCTTGCGCGCGCTGCTGGAACGCATCGCCGCCCTGCCCGATCACTACGAGCTGGACAGCGCACAGGGTCGATTGGTGGGCGTGTTGCTCGATGAGCTGATTGGCGCAACCGTCGAGCAATTGCATCTGCCGATGCCGCGCGAGACGCGACTTCGCAAGCTGGCCGATGCCATGCTGCGTGCGCCTGCCAGGCACGCCACGCTCGATGAATGGGCGCATGAAATCGGGATGAGCGAGCGCAATATGTCGCGCCTGTTTCTGGCCGAGACCGGCCTCAGCGTGCACAAGTGGCGCAGGCAGATGCATGTGCTGACCGCGCTGCCGCTGCTGGCCCAGGGGCAATCCCTTCAAAGCATTTCCGAAGACCTGGGCTACGACAGCTCGGGTGCCTTCGTCACCATGTTCCGCAAAACGCTGGGTGCCCCGCCGAAGCGCTTTCTTCAAGAGCGCACCGCCGGCATTCACGCACCGCTGAATGTGCCTTCCGGGAATTTTTATGAATACCAGTGACGCGACGGCCAAGTAGCCACCGTTTTCCCAAACAAAATGGGCCGCCTGTTCTTTGACATGCGGCCCATGTGATTTTCATTTCAGGTCAGGTCAGGTCAGGTCATTGCAGCGATCGCATGAATCGCATCAATCGCTGTTGTAGCCCGTGGCCTTCACGATGGGGGCCCAATGCGTCACCAAACGCTGGCGCAGCTTGGTGACGTCTTCCGGCGCGGAGCCGGCCGTAGGCTCGTAGCCGATGGTTTGAATCTTCTGCCGCACTTCGGGCTTGGCCAGCACCTTGCGCAGCGCGGTGTTCCAGCGAGCGATATGGTTGTTGGGCGTGTTCGCTGGGGCATAGAGCGAATAGCTGGAGTCCACCACCAGGGTGGGATAGCCCAGTTCGGTGAAGGTGGGAACGTCGGGCAATTGGCTCACGCGCTGCTTGCTGGAGACCGCGAGAATGCGCAGCTTGCGGTTGCGATGGTGCTCCACAAATACGCCGATGCCGTCGATGGCCGAGCCGATTTGGTTGCCCATCAGATTGGTCACCATCACCGGTCCGCCCTGGAACGGAATGATGGACATGTCGGCACCCGACTGACGCGTGAAGTCGTAAGCCACAAAGTGCAGCACCGAGCCGAGGCCCGACACACCGAGCGCGGACGCGACCTTGCGGTCGGTCTTGGCGGCCTTGATGTAATCGTCAAGTGTCTGGTAAGGCGAGCTGGCATTCACCGCGATGCCGTAGGTGATCTCGGCCACCGAGGTGATCGGCGCGAAGTCTTTCTCGGGGTTGTAGCGCAGGTTGTTGTAGACCATGGGCGCGAGGACCATGGTGTCCATCAGCGTCATCAATACCGTGTTGCCATCGGGCGGCGCGTTCTTCACATACTCGGCCGCAACGCGGGTGCTGGCGCCGGGGCGGTTGTCGATGATGATGGTCTGGCCGATGTCGTCCTTGAGCGCGTCCACAATCACCCGCGCCATCACATCGGCCGCCCCACCCGCCGGGAACGGCACGACGAACCGGGCGGGCACATTGGCCGACAGCGCTTGCGGTGCATACGCTGCCGCCAGCGTGGAGGCACCGAGCGCGAGGATCTGGCGTCGGTTCAAGGTGTGAAATGGAACTGGCATGAAGGTCTCCAAAGCGTGCAGGTCCCGGATCGGGAAGCCATCGGCGATCGGCCCTGACGCTGAAAAATGTGGATGTTGTGGATGACGAAGGGTTCTCGGCGCAGCACCTTCACGTCACCCCAATGCGGGTGAAGCGCAGGCAACCTTCAATCGGTGTGGTGTGCTGCGGAGTCGATCATCTGCAATGCTCTGGAGCTTGTCGAATCACGTTTTCGAATAGCCTATCAGCAAATCGAATTGGCGCTGGGGTGCAGAGTTCGGCACCATGAGGCACACCCTTTGTCTCACTTTCCGGTGCCGCCCTGGCACTCCTTGTCATGCCCCGTTCGCCCTCGCCCCTCGATCTCGCCGTGTCCGCACCACCCCAGACATCCTCCGCCGATATCGCGGTGATCGGTGCCGGCATCGTGGGACTTTGCACCGCATTATCTTTGCAACGCGCCGGGCTCAAGGTGGTGCTGTACGACGCGACCGGCGCGGGCAGCGGGGCCTCGTTTGGCAATGCCGGGCTGATCAGCACCGGGAGCTGCATTCCGATTTCTCTGCCCGGCGTGGTCTGGCAGGTGCCGCGTTGGTTGCTCGACCCCGACGGCCCCCTCGCGCTGCGCCCGGGCTATGCGCTGAAGGCCTTTCCG
>CALMCS010000310.1 GCA_937862875.1 uncultured Comamonadaceae bacterium | reverse complement strand
CCGATGGTGGAGTGCAATCCGTCCGCGACGGGCTTGACGCCATGAAACCTCAGGCGGTCCGGGCCGCCCCACACGAGCACATCGCCATGCTCCAACGGTACGCTGCGATACGGGTCGCTGCGAGCGTCTCCACCCCAGAGAAACAGCGCCGGCAAACCGAGCGACAGCGAGACGATCGGCACGCCGAAATCTCGCTCGTCGCGGTCCTGGTGCAGGGTCAGGCGTGCACCCGGCGCATAGCGATTGAGCAGGCAGGCGTCCGGATCAGGCCCCGCCGCGAAGCCCGCCGCCTGCTTGGCGTCTGCGGCCAGGGCCAGCCAGCGCTCCGGAATCCGCGGCCATGGATTGGCGGTGATGGGATCCGTGGGGCGGTAGCGGTAGCCGCTCGAGTCGCTGGTCCAGCCCAGATCGCCGCAGTTGGTGTTGGCGACGGACATGGACTTTCCGCCCGGGGTGAGCATGTGCCGCCAGGGGGCCTGGCTGGCGATGTCGTGAATGTCCTGCAGCAGCGCGGGTGCCTCCGCCAGGGCGAAGCCCTTGAGCAGCACGGCGTGCGAGCTGAGGTGAAAGATGCGGGCCTGCGTGGGGTCGTCCGCGAACAGGTCATCGGTCATGATCGATGGATGGATAGATAGATGGGCGGACGGAGTGTGGCCTCCGTGGGTGAAAACCCTTGTGTAGTTTTGCGACTGTACGCCGGTCCCGCCGATTCGTAATATGCCGCTTGCATCCAATGACATCAGATCACGGTGCATCACATCACATCCAACAAAAAGGAGACATGCATGGGCGAGGCAATGGCAGGCGAAGCGAGTCGTCGATGGTGGTTGACGGAGTGCGCACGATGAATATCTCGCAACTGCTGCACCGCACCGCACTCGCGTATGGAGAGCGGCCCGCCGTGATGGAAGGCGCGCGCCTGGCATGCGACTACCGCACGTTGGCCGATCGCGTCGCGCGTCTGGCTGCGCATCTGCGCCATCGCTGCGGCGTGCAGTCGGGTGATCGGGTCGCCATCTTTGCGGCCAACTGCACGCAGTATCTGGAAGCGCTGCACGCCATTCATTGGGCGGGCGCGATCTCCGTCCCGGTCAACTACAAGCTGCACGCCAAGGAGCTGGCCTATGTGCTGGAGAACTCTGGCGCGCGCGTGGTGTGCGTGTCGCCGGTACTGCGCGATGCGGCAGTAGCGGCGGCTGCAGCGGGTGCCGACGAGTCACTGCTGCTGGAGTTTGGCAGCGAGCGCTGGCAGCAGGCGATCAGCGTCGATGCGCCGTTGCCGATGCAGGAGCGCGCACCAGGCGATGTGGCGTCGCTGTTCTACACCTCCGGCACAACAGGGCGACCCAAGGGCGTGATGCAGACCCATCGCAATCTGTTGGCAGCGACGATGGCCTACTTCACCGACGTGGACGATGTCGCCGTGAACGACGCGATGGTGTATGCCGCCCCCATGTCACATGGCGCGGGCCTGTACAACTACGCGCACATGCTGCGCGGTGCCATGCACGTGGTGCCCGAGTCGGGCGGATTCGACCCCGCAGAGCTGGTGGCGTTGTCGCACAGCGTGGGCCGACTGAGCCTGTTCGCCGCACCCACCATGGTGCATCGGCTGGTCGAGCACATTCGCAAAGTCGGTGCCGAGGTCAGCGGCTTCAAGACCATCGTCTACGGTGGCGGACCGATGTATGTGGAGGATCTGCGCCGCGCGCTCGACACGCTGGGTCCGAGGCTGGTGCAGATCTACGGTCAGGGCGAATGCCCCATGACGATCACCGCACTCGGGCGCGATCAGGTCGCCGATGCCCAGCACCCGCGCTGGGCCGAGCGCATCGCCTCGGTCGGCAAGGCGCATTCGAATGTCGAGGTGCGGGTGGTCGACGCGAACGATGCCTCCGTACCTGTTGGTGAATTGGGCGAAGTGATCGTGCGCGGCGACCCGGTGATGGCCGGTTACTGGGCCAACGAGGCCGCGACCGACAGCACGCTGCGCAACGGCTGGCTGCACACGGGCGACGTGGGCAGCATCGATGCCGATGGCTTTCTCACGCTGCGCGATCGGTCCAAGGACGTGATCATCTCGGGGGGCTCCAACATCTATCCGCGCGAGGTCGAAGAGGTGTTGTTGCTGCATCCCCAGGTGAGCGAGGTCGCGGTGGTCGGGCAGCGCGATGCCGATTGGGGCGAGGTGGTGATCGCGTTTCTGGTCGGCGTCGATGGCGCGCCGGTCGAGGATGCTGCGTTGGACGCGCTGTGCCTCGATCACATTGCGCGTTTCAAGCGGCCCAAGACCTACCGCTGGGTGGAGGCGTTGCCCAAGAACAGCTACGGCAAGGTGCTCAAGACGGAACTGCGCACTCTGCTGGATGAGTGAATGAACGAACAAACCAGTCAGCGAGGGAGCTCCTTCACGCCATGACGCTGCTGGCGAGTGCGGCAGCGGCGGAGCGGGTTTCCACGCCCAGCTTTTCAAACACATGCTCGAGGTGCTTGTTCACGGTGCGTGGGCTCATGCTCAGAATCTCCGAGATGTCGCGGTTGGTCTTGCCCTTGGCCAGCCACGACAGCACCTCGGTTTCGCGCGGAGTGAGTTTCGCGTCCGTCACGCGTTCGTTGCGACTCTCGCGGTCCATCCCGAGTCGCGACATGCGCGCGTTGCGGGTGTGCGTGTGCAGTCGCGCAAGAATCTCGGCCTCGCGCACGGGCTTGACGACATAGTCCACGCCGCCGCAATCAAAGCCCGCCACGATGTGCTCGGTCTCCGCGAGCCCCGTCATGAAGATCACCGGAATATGCGCCCATGCCGGCTCGGCCTTGATGCGCTGGCAGGTTTCAAAACCCGATACACCCGGCATCACGCCGTCGAGCAGGATGGCATCGGGCAGCACGTAGCCGAGGCGCTTGATGGCCGTCTCGCCGTCGCGTGCCACCAGCACGGTGTAGCCGCTGGCTTCGAGCGTGTCGCACAGCAGGCGCAGCGTTTCCGGCGCGTCGTCCACGACGAGAACGGTGCCACGGTCTGGGGTGGCGAGGGGTTCAAGGGGTGACTGCATGGTCTTCTTTCTTTGACTCTTTCACTTTCACTTTCTCTTTTTCCACTTGCTCTTTCACTTCATCTTCCCTCAGTAATTCCTGTAGACGATCGAGCTCAAAGCTCTCCAGCAGATCGCGCAGCTGAGCGGCCTCCAGGGGATGGCTGGGCGCGAGCCGGTCGAGTGCGCGTTGCATGCCGCGCACATGTCCCAGATTCGAGAGATGCAGCAGTTCGGCGCGCCACGCTGGCGGCAGCGAAACGTGGTCGATGCGCGCAGTGGCGGTGGGCTGGGGCAGGCTCTGCGCTGGGGCAATCCACTCGATATCGAGCGTGCGTTCGAGCGCGTGGAGCAACTCCGATTCGATCACCGGCTTGCCGACGAACGCTTGCACCTCATACTCCTTCAACCGCTCCGGCTGGTTCTCGAACACGTTGGCGGAGACGATGAGAATCGGCAGTTGAGCATGCCCGTTTCGGCGCAAGTGGCGCGCGGTTTCCCAGCCGTCGAGATCGTCCATGTTGATGTCCATGAGCACGGCGGATGGCGTGAACTCGCGCAACAACTCAAGGCACTCGGTGCCGCTGGCCGCCTCGCGAATATCGAAGCCCAGTGGCAGCAACAGCGCCGCGAGCATTTGCCGTTGCACCGGTTGATCATCCACCAGCAGCAGCGTGTGCCGCGCACCGATATAGCCGCCGATCGGGCCGTGGCGCTTGGCCTTGGTGATGGGTGCGGTCACCTGCGGCAGATGCATGCGCACCGAGAACTGGCTGCCGCTGGTCGATGAATGCGCGAGCGTCAGCTCACCGCCCATCAAGGTGGTGAGCAAGCCCGTGATGGTCAGCCCCAGCCCGGTGCCGGGCTCGCCGGAGCGGCGGCCCGCAGAGCCGCGCTCGAACGGCATGAAGATGCGCTCGGTGTCCTGCGGTGCCACGCCGCAGCCGGTGTCGATGATGTCGAAGCGCAGCACGTCATGGCGCGCATCGACATGCAGCGTGACCTGTCCCGTGGAGGTGAAGCGCACGGCGTTGCCAAGCAGGTTGATGAGAATCTGGCGCAGCCGTTTGGCGTCCGCGCGCACCCATTGCGGCAGCTTTCCCGCCACGGTGTAGTGGAACGCGAGTCCCTTGTTTTCGGCCTGCGGGCGCACCATGTGTTCGATTTCCTCCAGCAGCTCGGGCAGCGCCAGTGGAGTGCGCTCCAGTTGCAATCGACCCGCCTCGATGCGTGCGAGATCGAGCAGACCATCGATCAGGCTGAGCATGTGCTCGCCACTCTTGTAGATGGTGGACAGCGCCTTGCGTGGGTCCACGTGGGTGGGGCTGTCCTTCAGCAGAATCTGCGAATAGCCGAGGATGCTGTTGAGCGGTGTGCGCAACTCGTGCGTGATGCCGGTGACGTAGCGGGTCTTGGCGACGTTGGCGAGTTCGGCGGCCTCTTTTGCGGACTGCAGTGCCGCGTCCGTGCGGTTGTGCGCCGCCACTTCCTCGGTCAGCAGTTGGTTGTGCCGGTTCGATTCTTCCTGCGCCAGCACGCGGCTTTCGCTGGCCAGAACAATCCACCACGCGCTCACCAGCGCCAGCAGGGCGAGCAGCGCAAACACCTTGATGAAGGGCCCCTGCAGAAACAGCGCACTGCTGCCGGCCATGATCTCCTGCGTGTAGACAATCCCCATGACGGCGGCCACCAGTGCCACCAGAAAGGTGGCGACGAGAAGATAGTGCGTCACGCGAAAGTTGAGCCGCCGCGCGATGCGGCGCGGAAAGAGCCGGTGCACCCAACCGTCGATCTGCTCGGCCGCGCGCGAGCCGGTTTTGCAGCGATCGCGGCAGCGCGATTCGAGTGTGCAGCAGAGCGAGCAAATGGGGGCGCCGTAGGCAGGGCACCAGGACATGTCTTCCGATTCGAACGCGTTCTCGCAGACCGAGCAGTTCACGGATTGCCCCGGTGCCCAGCGCGTGCTGACGGGGCGTGCGAGGTAGTATTTTCCTTGCGTGATCCAGGCGATCAGCGGCGCGCACAGGAGCGCGGTGAACAGCGCAATGAAGGGCGAAAAGGCCTGCAGTGTCGGGCCGAAGATCCCTGCATAGGACGTGATGCCCAAGGCCGCTGCAATCACCGTGGATCCCAATCCCACGGGGTTGAGATCGTACAGATGGGCGCGCTTGAATTCGATGTGGCGTGGGCTCAGGCCCAGTGGCTTGTTGATCACCAGATCGGCCACCAGCGCGCCCACCCAGGCAATCGCAATGTTGCTGTAAAAGCCCAGCACCTGCTCGAGCGCACCGAACGCGCCCAGCGTCATCAGCAGCACCGCAATCAACACGTTGAACACCAGCCAGACCACGCGCCCGGGATGGCTGTGGGTGAGCCGCGCAAAGAAATTCGACCAGGCGAGCGAGCCCGCGTAGGCATTGGTGAGATTGATCTTGAGCTGCGAGATGACGACAAAGATCGCCGTCACCGCCAGCACCCACGCCGGGTTGTCCAGCACGTAGGCGAAACCGATCTGGTACATGTGCGTCGGCTCCACCGCCTGCGCCGCCGGAATCTCGTGCTGCAGCGCGACGAAGGCCAGAAACGCACCGCCCATCATCTTGATCATGCCCGGCACGATCCAACCGGGTCCGGCAATCAGCACCGTGCTCCACCAGCGCACGCGGTTCTTCTTGGTCTTCTCGGGTAGAAAGCGCAGGTAGTCGACCTGTTCGCCAATCTGCACCACCAGAGAAAACGCAATCCCCGCACCCGCACCAAACATCAGCGGATCGAAGTCGTTGCTGCCCGAAACGCTGCCGGCCAGCGACTGGAATTCTCCAAACAGCTGCGGCGCTTGCAGGTACACGCCGATGAAGGGCAGCGCAAACAGCAGCATCCAGACGGGCTGCGTCCACAGTTGCAGCGCCGAGATGAGGGTGACGCCGCGCATCACCAACGGAATGATCACCAGCGATGACGCGAGATACAGCGCGGGCAGCGGCCAGTCCAGATAGAGCTTGAGCGCGAGCGCCAGGATCGCGGCCTCGAGCGCAAAGAAGATGAACGTGAAACTCGCATAGATCAGCGAGGTGATGGTCGATCCCAGATACCCAAACCCCGCACCCCGGGTGAGCAGATCCACGTCGACGCCGTAGCGCGCCGCGTAGTACGAGATCGGCAGGCCGGTCAGGAAAATGATGATGCCGACCACGAGGATGGTCCACATCGCATTCGCAAATCCGTAGCGCAGGGCGATGGTCGCGCCGATGGCCTCGAGCGCCAGAAACGAGGTCGCGCCAAACGCCGCATTGCCCACACGGAATTCCGACCACTTGCGAAAGCTGCGCGGCGTATAGCGCAGCGCGTAGTCCTCGAGCGACTCGTTGGCAACCCATGCGTTGTAGTCGCGGCGAACGCGAAAGATGGTTTGACTCACGGGCTGCGTCATGGCGAATGAACCGGTTGGTGTCTGTGGTGTGGAGGTTCTTTCCTTCATGCAACGCAAGTTGCGCGCCAGTCTGGGCCGGGCCATGCCCCCGCCTCGCCAGGCTTGGCCACGCTTGGCTTTTGGGCCCGCGTTGACAGCCCGCAGCGCGCTTGCGTACGTCAAATGACGTATTCGCGTCACCGGGTGCTTTCCCTAGAGTGGACCCACTGGCCCATGAATCGGCCACAGGACGCACCGAGACGGTGCGGCGTTTGGGTTTTGTTCACTACTTTGGAGCATTCGATGACTAAACAGTCCAACCATTTCTACGACATCAATCTGGGTCGCAGACGCCTGATCCAAGGCGCTGCCGTCTTGCCGGTGGCAGGCCTTGGCGGACTCGCGTTTGCTCAGCAATTCCCCACCGCAAAGGTCAACACCACCAAACTCGCGGTGACGGATACCGAAGTGGTGGTGGGCCAGCTGCACTCCGCCAGCGGCACGATGGCGATTTCGGAAACCGGTTCGATCCAGGCCGAGCAGCTCGCCATCGATCAGATCAACGCGGCGGGCGGCATTCTGGGTCGCAAGATTCGCGTCATCAAGGAAGACGGTGCCTCCGACTGGCCCACGTTTGCCGAGAAGAGCAAGAAGCTGCTCGTCAACGACCGCGTCGCCGCCGTGTTCGGCTGCTGGACCAGCGCCTCGCGCAAGGCCGTGCTGCCGATCTTCGAAAAGGAAAACGGACTGCTGTACTACCCCACCTTCTATGAAGGTCTGGAGCAAAGCAAGAACGTGATCTACACCGGCCAGGAAGCCACGCAGCAAATCATCTGGGGCCTCGATTGGGGCGCGAAGGAGAAGAAGGCCAAGACCTACTTCCTGGTGGGTTCCGACTACATCTGGCCGCGCACGTCGATGAAGATTGCGCGCAAGCACATCGAGCAGGTCGCCAAGATCGGCAAGGTGGTGGGCGAGGAGTACTACCCGCTGGGCCACACCAACTTCAACTCGCTGATCAACAAGATCAAGCTGGCCAAGCCGGACTGCATCTTTGCGGCCGTGGTGGGCGGCTCCAACGTCGCGTTCTACAAGCAGCTCAAGGCCGCGGGCATCACCGGCGACAAGCAATTCCTGCTGACGCTGTCGGTCACCGAAGACGAGATGACCGGCGTGGGCGGTGAGAACTTCAACGGTTTCTACTCGTCGATGAAGTACTTCCAGACCCTCGACAACGAGAACAACAAGAAGTTCGTCGACGCCTTCAAGGCCAAGTACGGCAAGGACGCCGTGATCGGCGACGTGACGCAGGCGGGCTATCTGGGTCCATGGCTGTGGAAGGCCGCGGTCGAGAAGGCAGGCAGCTTCGACATCGACAAGGTGGTGGCCGCATCGCCGGGCATCGAGCTCAAGACCGCGCCGGAAGGCTACGTGAAGATCGATCCGAACCACCACCTCTGGAGCAAGTCGCGCATCGCGCAGGGACAGCCCAACGGCAGCTTCAAGGTCGTGGCCGAGTCGCCGGATCTGATCAAGCCCGATCCGTTCCCCAAGGGTTACCAATAAGCCTCAATCGGGTTCGTTGATACCGCACCGCGCTGATCCTTTTGGAAGGACGGGCGCGGTGCCCGCAAGCCACGCAGGAAGTAGTTCTTATGACCCTCTCAGACATGCTCAACATCGGCCTGATGCAAGGCTTTGCTGGCCTGTCCCTGTTCGCAGTACTGCTGCTGATGGGGCTGGGCCTTGCCATCCTCTTTGGGCAAATGGGCGTCATCAACCTGGCGCATGGCGCATTCATGGCGATCGGTGCCTACACCGTCTACATGCTCTCGCAGGTCACCGAAGGTTGGGCGCCCGAGATGATGGCGTACTACTTTCCCTTCGCGATCATGCTGGCGTTTGTGATCGCGTTCATCTTCGGCTGGATCATGGAGTGGGCGCTGATTCGGCACCTGTACTCACGGCCGCTCGACACGCTGCTCGCCACCTGGGGTGTGAGCCTCGGACTGCAACAGTGCTTTCGCACCTTCATCAATCCCAAGGAGGTAAGCCCCACCTTGCCGGAGTGGCTGATGGGCTCGTGGTCGCCCGCTCCCGGACTCGATATTCCAATCAATGGCCTGTTTGTTCTGTCGTTGACGGCGGTGGTCTCGCTTGGTGTGCTGCTGGCTTTGCACAAGAGCCGCTGGGGCCTGCGGGTACGTGCCACGGTGAGCAATCGCACGATGGCCAACGCGACCGGCATCGACACCAAGCGCACCGACCGACTGACGTTTGCGATTGGCTGCGGCATTGCGGGCATTGCCGGCGCGGCCTTCACCACGATCGGCTCCACCGGACCGACCTCGGGCCAGCTCTACATCGTGGATGCCTTCCTGGTGGTGACCTTCGGCGGCGCAGCGAGCTTGCTTGGCACGGTGGTCTCGGCCTTCAGCATCGCGCAGACCCAGTCGATCACGGAATTCTTCATGACGGGCTCGATGGCCAAGGTGCTCACGCTCTCGCTGATCGTGCTGATTCTGATGGTGCGTCCGCAAGGCCTGTTCGCATCCAAGGTACGACGTTGATTTTTTCAGGAACGGACGAAAGCGCATCATGAATTCTCTCAAGGCCCTCATTCAACGCTACCAGCTCACGAGTCTGGTGATCCTCGCGGCGCTGCTGGCCGTGGTGCTGCCGCTGTCGCTCGACATCTTCCGCCTGAACATGGTGGGCAAGTATCTCTGCTACGCCTTCGTGGCGGTCGGACTGGTGATGGTCTGGGGCTACGGCGGCATTCTGAGCCTGGGGCAGGGCGTGTTCTTTGGCCTCGGCGGCTATGCCATGGCGATGTTTCTGAAGCTCGAAGCCTCTGATGTGGTGAGCACCAAGATCCAGTCCACGCCCGGCATCCCGGACTTCATGGACTGGAACCAGCTGACCGAACTGCCGACCTTCTGGCTGCCGTTCAAGAGCCTGCCGCTGACGCTGATTGCCGTTGTGGCGGTGCCGGTCGCATTGGCCTGGCTGATCAGTTTTGCGATGTTCAAGCGCCGCGTGGGCGGCGTGTATTTCGCGATCATCACGCAGGCTGTGGCGTTGATCGTCACGGTGCTCATCGTCGGCCAGCAAGGCTATACCGGCGGCGTCAACGGCATGACCGATCTGAAGACACTGCTCGGTTGGGACACGCGCACCGACAGCGCCAAATACATCCTGTACTACGTCTGCGTGGCGCTGTTGATTGCCAGCATCGTGCTGTGCCGCTTCATTCAGACCAGCAAGCTCGGCACCTTGTTGCTGGCGATGCGCGACAAGGAAGACCGCGTGCGCTTTTCGGGTTACGACGTGGCGAACTTCAAGGTGTTCACCTTCTGTCTGGCGGCTGCGCTGTCGGGCATTGGCGGTGCCATGTTCACGCTGCAGGTGGGCTTCATGTCGCCCACCTTTGTGGGGATTGTTCCCTCGATCGAGATGGTGATCTATGCCGCCGTCGGCGGGCGCTTGAGCCTGGTGGGCGCGGTGTACGGAACGCTGCTGGTCAACGCGGGCAAGACGATCTTTTCGGAGAGCTTCCCGGACCTGTGGCTGTTCCTCATGGCCGCGTTGTTCATCGGCGTGACGATGGCGTTCCCGATGGGTCTTGCCGGTCTGTGGGAAGAGCGCATCAAACCGTACTTCCAGCGCCTCAAGGCCGAAAAGAAGATCAACGCCGCACGCGTGGCCGCGGCCCAGGCGGCCTACCCGAACGCTCTGCCGGCACGGGGTTCCGAGGCCAAGGACAGCGCGGCGGCCCAGATCAGTACCCAGAACGTCTGAAGCAACGAACAGAACAGAAAAGAAAGAGGTACGCACATGAGCAATACCGACTTTGCACTCGCGGTGGAAGACCTCACCGTGTCGTTCGATGGATTCAAGGCCATCGACAGCTTGAACCTCTACATCGATCGCAACGAGCTGCGCGTGATCATCGGGCCGAACGGTGCGGGCAAGACCACGCTGCTCGATCTGATCTGCGGGAAGACCAAGGCGAGCCACGGCAGCATCAAGTTCAAGAACACCGAGCTCACGGGCATTGCCGAGTACCAGCGCGTGCGGCTGGGCATCGGGCGCAAGTTCCAGACGCCGTCGATCTACGAAAACCTCTCGGTGTTCAAGAACCTGGAGGTGTCGTATCCAGCGGGGCGCTCCGTCTTTGGTGCGCTCGCGTTCAAGTGCACGGACGAGGTGTTGGCGCGCGTGAAGGCGGTGGCCGAAGACATCGGTCTCGGCGACAAGCTGGACACCGAGTCTGGGCTCCTGAGCCATGGGCAGAAGCAGTGGCTCGAGATCGGAATGCTGCTCATGCAGGACCCCGAGCTGCTGATGCTGGACGAGCCGATTGCCGGCATGAGCGCCAAGGAGCGCGAGCTCACCGCCGCGCTGCTGAAGCGCGTGTGCCAGAACCGCTCGGTGATCGTGATCGAACACGACATGGAATTTGTGAAGCAGATCGCGCACAAGGTCACCGTGATGCACCAGGGAAAGATTCTGGCCGAGGGCTCCATGGAGAAGGTGCAGTCCGACCCGAAGGTCATCGACGTGTATCTCGGCCACTGACATCCGCTAATCAATTGACGCATTGGAAGGAAGACACATGAGCAACGTGATGTTGAAGGTGGATGACCTGCATGTGGCCTATGGACAGAGTGAGGCGCTGCACGGCATTTCATTCGAAGGCCGGGCCAACGAAACCATCGCCATCATGGGCCGCAACGGCATGGGCAAGACCACGCTGTTCAAGGCGCTGATGGGCGTGTTGCCCACGAAGAGTGGACAGGTCACGGTGGCAGGCAACGATGTGACGCGCGACGAGAGCTTTCGCCGCGTGGCCAAGGGCATCGCCTATGTGCCGCAGGGGCGCATGATTTTCCCGACGCTCAGCGTGGAGGAAAACATCCAGACCGGACTCGAGAACAGCCGCGACCGCACGGTGCCCGAAGAGATCTACGCGCTGTTCCCGGTGCTGTTCGACATGAAGCGCAGAAAGGGCGGAAACCTCTCGGGCGGTCAGCAACAGCAACTGGCGATTGCGCGTGCGCTGGTGACCAACCCCAAGGTGCTGCTGCTCGACGAACCCACGGAAGGCATTCAGCCTTCGATCATCAAAGACATCGCCAAGGCGCTCAACGAGATTCGCAAGATGAAGGGCATCACGATCGTCGTGTCCGAGCAGGTGCTGTCGTTCGCGATGGACGTGGCGGATCGATTGTTCGTCATCGAGGGCGGACGCCTGGTGCACGAGACGGCACGCGCGCACACCGACGAGTCGCGCATCAAAGCCTATCTGTCGGTCTGACGCGGACCGTTCATTGACTACTTGTTTTGCTTTTCACTAAGGAGCCATCACCATGCCGGAAACCCTCATCAAAGTCGACCTGTCGCAGCCCGCACCCTCCAACGAAAAGGTGCACAACCGCTGGCACCCGGATATTCCGATGGCCTGCTGGGTCAATCCGGGCGATGACTTCATCCTGGAAACCTACGACTGGACGGGCGGGTTCATCAAGAACAACGACAGCGCCGACGATGTGCGCGACATCGATCTGAGCACCGTGCACTACCTCTCCGGCCCCGTGGGCGTGAAGGGTGCGGAGCCGGGCGATCTGCTGGTGGTCGATCTGCTCGACATCGGTGCCAAGGAAGAGAGCCAGTGGGGCTTCAACGGATTTTTCAGCAAGAACAATGGGGGAGGATTTTTGACCGACCATTTTCCGGCGGCGCAGAAATCGATCTGGGATTTTCACGGCATGTTCACTAGCTCGCGCCATATTCCGGGCGTGAACTACGCGGGCCTGATTCATCCCGGCCTGATCGGTTGCCTGCCCGACAAGAAGATGCTCGATCTCTGGAACGAGCGCGAAGAGAACCTGATCAAAACCGATCCGGATCGCGTGCCTGGCCTGGCCAATCCACCGTTCGCGGGCACGGCCCACATGGGTCAATTGACTGGCGATGCCAAGGCCAAGGCGGCCGCCGAGGGCGCACGCACGGTGCCGCCGCGCGAGCATGGCGGCAACTGCGACATCAAGGATCTGTCGCGCGGCTCCAAGGTGTATTTTCCGGTCTATGTCGATGGCGCGGGCCTCTCGGTGGGTGATCTGCATTTCAGCCAGGGCGATGGCGAGATCACCTTCTGCGGTGCGATCGAAATGGCGGGCTGGGTGCACATGCGCGTCACGCTCATCAAGGGCGGCATGGCGAAGTACGGCATCAAGAATCCGATCTTCAAACCAAGCCCGATGACGCCGAACTACAACGACTACCTGATCTTCGAAGGCATCAGCGTGGACGAGCAGGGCAAGCAGTACTACCTCGATGTGAACGTGGCGTATCGCCAGGCCTGTCTGAACGCGATCGAGTACCTGAAGAAGTTTGGCTACTCGGGCGCACAGGCCTATTCGATTCTGGGCACTGCGCCGGTTCAGGGGCATATCAGCGGCGTGGTCGACGTGCCCAATGCCTGCGCCACCTTGTGGCTGCCGACGCAGATCTTCGACTTCGACATCAACCCGACCGCGGCCGGTCCGACGAAGTTCCTGGACGGCAGTATCGACATGCCGATTTCATACGACTTGAAGGTGTAAGCCCTATGCCAACCTATGAATACGACTGCGCCGCCTGCGGTGGATTCGACGCGTTTCGGGCGATGTCCGAGCGCAATGAACCTGCCGCCTGCCCCGAGTGCGGCGGTGCCTGCGGGCGGGTGTTTGCGACCGCACCACGATTGGGATTGCTGGAGGGAGGAACGCGCCGCGCGATGGACGTGAACGAGCGCGCCAAGCACGAGCCGCGCAGCTCGCGCGACTATCAGCGCCTGAAGCATCCGGCGGGTTGCGGCTGCTGTTCGGGCACGCGGCCCAAGGCGACGGTGACTGCGCCGAATGGCGCCAAGGCCTTTCCATCGAAAAGGCCGTGGATGATCAGCCACTGAGCCTCGGCGGGCGACGATGAAGGCATTGGCCGGACTGCGCATGGGGAGTTGGAATTTGGCGTAAATTCTTCGTCATCTTTTTGCTCTTCCTTCGGAGTCCGCGCCATGTCCGCAGCCCAGCCCGTCAAACTCAAGATTGATTTCGTCTCCGACATCGCCTGCCCGTGGTGTGCCATCGGCCTGCATGCGCTGGAACAGGCGGCGGACAACGTCAAGGATCAGGTGCAGGTCGATCTGCATTTTCAGCCGTTCGAATTGAACAGCGACATGGTGCCCGAGGGCGAGGATGTGATTGAACATCTGCAGCGCAAGTACGGCGCGCCCGCCGATCAGCTGGCCAAGACGCAGGACGCCATTGCGGAACGCGGCGCGGCCCTCGGCTTCCAGTTCAACATGGGCAAGCGCACACGCATCTACAACACCTTTGACGCGCACCGGTTGCTGCATTGGATGGACGAAGAGGGCAGCAGCGAGCAGCAGCGCGCGCTCAAGCATGCGCTGTTCACCGCCTATTTCACCGATGGCCAAAACACCAGCGACCACGCCGTGCTGTTGGCCGTGGTGCACAAGCTGGGCTTGGACGAAGCGCGCGCCAAGGCGATTCTCGAATCCGACGAATACGCCGAAGCAGTGCGCGAGCGCGAGGCGTTCTATCACCAGCACGGCATCAACTCCGTGCCTGCGGTGATCGTGAATGACCGCCACCTGATTCAGGGCGGCCAACCCGTGGAAGTGTTTGAAGAAGCGCTGAAGAAGCTGGCTCAGGAGGTTTGAATGGGCCGACGGGACACGGCGCATTGACCGTGTCCCGTCGTCGCTTTCCTGGCTTATGCGAGCACCCGATCGCGCACCGACTCGTGTCCCGCGATCGTTGCTCGAATCTGCAGTTCCGCAGTTTCCAGCGCCTGCTTGCGCGCAGCCTCACCCAGCGCCAAACCTTCGGCACGCAGCATGCGAACGTCGGTGATGCCGAAGAAGCCGAAGATCGCCTTCAGGTAGCTTTCCTGGTGCTCCATGGCCTGACCCATCTCGGAGCTGGAGTACAAACCGCCGCGCGTGGAGATCACGATCACCGTCTTGTCACCGGCGAGGCCCACCAGACCCTCTTCGGTGTACTTGAACGTGCGACCGGCCTGCGCGAGGCGGTCAATCCAGGCCTTGAGTTGGCTGGAAATCGACAGGTTGTACATCGGCGCACCCACCACGATCACGTCGCAGGCCAGAAACTGGCTCACGTAGCGTTCTGACAGCGCGTTTTCATGCAATTGCGACGGTGTCGGATTGGACTGCATTCCGGCCCGGATGGCCATGGCGTCCGCGCTGAAATGGGGTGGGGTATCGATCAGCAGATCAAGGTATTCCACCTCGGTGTGCGGATGCTCGGCGCGCCATTGCCGAATCGTTTCAGCGCTCAGGAGTCTGGACGCGGAGAACGCGCCCAGAATGCTTGAATCAACGTGCAGCAGTTTCATGACTTGCCGTGCCTAAGTGTGTTGTTCAATGGCTTACGCCGCTACGCCGGTGACCAGTCCAACGGCCTTCTTCCCGTTGGCCATCTTGGGCTCGGTGTTCACGTCGTTGTCGTACATGGGTCGCAACCAGGTTGCAAACTCCAGGCACACGCCATCGGGGTCGAAGAAGTACACCGAACGCACGTACACACCGTCATGCATCTGGGCCGCGACGGTGCCCTCCGAGTCGTCATGGTCCATCGAAGGCGTGACCTTGATGCCGCGTTGTTTGAGCTTCTCGTAGTAAGCGTCAAAGCGATCCGGTGCGACATTGAACGCGATGTGGTTGAGGGCACCATGGGCGTTGACGAACGAGCCTTCGCCGGGGAGCGCCTGCGGTGCCGCAATGCCGGGGGCCGCTGGAGGCGCATCCGGGAACCAGAAGAAGGCAATGCAATCGCCGTTGCCCACATCAAAGAAGAAGTGCTGCGCACCGCCCGGCAGATCAATGGTTTTGACCAGCGGCATGCCGAGTACGTCGCGATAGAACTCCAGCGTCTTGGCCATGTCGCGACACACGAGCGCGACGTGGTTGATCCCACGCAGCTCGAAGCTAGGGTTGGTTCTGTCAATCATGGTTGAACTCCTTTGGGGATTGGGCCCCGAAAAAATGCAGTGAAATGCGCGCCGCCAGGGCATTGCAGCCTTTGAAAAACAACAGCGTTCGCGGCGCGCGCAATGAACGGGGTTGTTTTCTCTGGTCTCAGAAGGAATGCAGAATTCCGAAGTCGTATCCCGAGGTGTGTGTCGGCGCATAGCCGGCCGGCGAGCCTGACAAGCCGGTGGAGTAGGCAACGGTGCTCGCAGTGAGTGCGATCGGGATGTTCACGGCTCCGTTGAAGTGCGTGCGCGTATACGCCGCAGTGGCGTACAACAGGGTGCGCTGGGAGAGGAAGTAGACATAGCCGAGCGCGAGCTTGCCGAGGGTCGCGTCATTGTTCTGCGCGCTGGTGCCTTTCGGCGCGTTGTACTTGACCCAGTCATAGGCGCAGCGCACCATGCCTCCCAGCATCGGCGCGGTGAAGCCCAGCAGTCCGCCGTCATAGACGCCGTTGGCGCGCGCAGCGCCCGTGGGGGCCTGCTCATCGCGCAATTGGGTGAGCTGACCGATCAACTTCACGGGACCAAAGTCATAGGTGCCTGCGACGTTGAATGTCTTGATGCGGCTTTTCCCGGGCGTCACCAGACCATCCTTGTTGTCTTCGCCATAGGCCAAAGCCACGTTCACGGGACCTTTGTCGTAGCCGATGCGTCCGCCCCAGAAACCACCCGCCTTCTTGGACTTTCCAGCGTTGCTCGCCGTGTCTGTGCTGGGACCTTCTCCGAGTGCGTACTGCACCTGTCCGTAGATCCCCCCAAGATTGGGAGGCAGGAAATAGCCAACAGAGTTGCTGGACCAGATGTAGTTGTCCGACGGCAACTGACCTGCGGCCACACCGCGCATCGCCGACACATAGCCGAAGATCTGCAAAGGCGCAAAGCCGCCCACGCCCATGACGCCGAAGGGATCACCGATGTAGTTGTTCCAACCCAGGACCGTGACGTCGCGGCCGAGGCGCAGCTCGCCCCATGGATTCGTCAGACTGACGGTGCTGCGCCGCGAGAAATTGAAGCTGCCCCCGCCATCATCGTTGTAGATCTGGCCTTCTAGCCAGAAGCCGGCGCTCATCCCACCACCCAAATCTTCCGTGCCGCGAAAACCGAGGCGGCTGGGTGCAAAGGCCGAGTTGGCGATTTTGTTGGCGTGCTGAGTGACGGTGGGTGCCTGTCCGGATGCGGTGGGATCGCCCACGAATCGGCTGGTGGCCGAGTAGCTGCTGAGCGACGCGTCGACGACGCCGAAAAGCGTGATCGACGATTGCGCATGTGCGGCATGTGCCGTGCATAGCGCGGCTGCCGCGAGAAGCGAGAGTTTCAGTTTCATCTTGTCCCCTGGTGCAATTTAAAAATTGTCTGTCGACGTTGCGGTCGACCCGGTCGTTGAAATGCAGTGGCACTGCATCTTTTTTTTCAGCCAGTTCAGATGAACTTCAACGACAGTTTGGGGGCACCTTTTTCCGCAGATTTCGGGTGCTTTTTTTCGGCGTTAAATCATTTGAGAACTAACTGTCCGAATGATGAGAGTCAAAGATTTTTTCCTGATCCAGAAGAAACCCTGAAAATTATTCACGTTCCATCACGAGCTATTTCAAGCCTTGAGATGACTGGTTGGCGTCGGTGAATGGGTGTGATTTTTTCGAGCGATTGGTGTGTTTTTACGCGTGACTATTGACGTGGACAATTGAATTGTCGGATCGCGAAATCACGGGGGTTTTTTGCTTTTTTTGCGGCCGCAATGACGCCGTCCGATGCACGAGGTCGGATGCGAACGGGAGGCTTGAAAGGGTGGAGGCTTGGCGTGTTTCAGCCGCTGTGTCGCCGCGCAGTGGACCACTGCGGTGACTTGTTCGAGACGGGTTTGGGGTGTGGATTGCGCATCGCCGTGGGATGCGGAGATGTGGGGATGCGGGGGCGCTTGGGCCCCCTGCCTAAGCCGTTGAGAGGCGAATTATTTCTTGATTGGAATCTGCAGCGAGTGCGCGACGGGTACCGCAGACACCGAGTTCTGTGGCGAACCTTCGATCACCTTGTCGGAGTACGTCAGGTAGACCAGCGCATTGCGTTTGACGTCAATCATGCGCACCACGCGCAGGCGCTTGAAGAGCAGGGAGGTGCGTTCGGAGAACACTTCTTCCTGGTCCTTCAGAGGCTTGGGGAACTGGATCTCGCCCACTTGCTGGCAGGAAATCGAGGCTTCCGAGCGGTCTTCGGCCAGGCCCAGCGTGCCCTTGACGCCGCCGGTGCGCGCGCGTGAAACGTAGCAGGTGACGCCGTTCACGGCGGGGTCGTCATACGCTTCCACGATGATGTCGTGATCGCGGCCGACCAGCTTGAAGGCGGTATCGACGGTGCCGATTTTTTCTCCGGCGGCAGCGAAGGCTGCACCGCAGAAAGCAGTCAGCGCAATCGCCGACAAAATGGATTTGCTGAAGATTGCGCGCATGGTCTTTTCTTTTACCGCTTTAGGTTTCAGTTGGCGTCGGCACAGCGCTTGGCCAGATAGGCCAGCGACTCTTCCACCTGGTCGACGAGCACCAGGCTCAGGTCGCCCGGTTGCAGGCGATCGAGGGCGTGATCGATGGCGATGAACTCGCCGTGGATCTCGGTGCTGTAGCTGGTGCGCGGCGCGCCTTCCAGACCCTTTTTCAGGAGGGCCAGCACTTCGCCATCTTCACGGCCGCGTTGGCAGGCGTCCTGGTACAGGATCACGTCGTCGAACGATTGGCCGAGGATGCGGGTCTGCTCGACGATGTCTTCGTCGCGGCGGTCACCGGCACCCGAGATCACCACGCTGCGGCGCTTGGCCGGCATGGCTTCCACGGCCTGCACGAGCGCGCGGATGGCGTCGGGGTTGTGGCCGTAATCGGCGATCACGGTCGCGCCCTTGAAGTCCATGACGTTGAAGCGCGCAGGTGCGTTGTCGCTGTCGTTCAGGAAGCCGGCGAGGCCGCGGCGGATGGTCTGCCAAGGCAGGTTCGACGCCCAGGCCGCACCGATGGCGGCCATCACGTTCTCGACCTGGAAGGTGATCATGCCGTTGCGTGTGATCGGGATGTCGCGCAGCAGAATGGTTTCGCGCCATGAGCCTTCGGCGGCCACGATGCTGTCGCCATCCACGTAGACCACGCGGTTGCCCTGGGCACGGTGTGTGGCCATGACGGGGTGGTGGCGGTCGGCTGCGAAGAAGATCACCTTGCCGGGGCACACGGGTGCCATGGCCGCGACCAGTGGATCGGCCGCGTTGAGCACTCCGTAGCCATCGGGCGCCACGTTCTGAACGATCACGCGCTTGAGCACGGCCACGTCTTCGACGGTGGTGATGAAGTTCAGGCCCAGGTGATCGCCTGCGCCGACGTTGGTGACCACGGCCACTTCGCAGCGGTCGAAGCCGAGGCCTTCGCGCAGAATGCCGCCGCGTGCGCATTCGAGCACGGCTGCGTCGGTTTCCGGGTGGGCCAGCGCATTGCGGGCGCTGCGGGGGCCGGAGCAATCGCCGCTGTCGATCTGGCGACCGTTGACGTAGACGCCATCGGTGTTGGTCATGGCGGTGCGCCAGCCGTGCGAGGTGAACAGGTGGGCGATCACGCGGGTGGTGGTGGTCTTGCCGTTGGTGCCGGTGACGGCGACCAGTGGAATGCGACCGTTCTGGCCGGGCGCAAACAGCTCATCGACCATCGGCACGCCGACGTTGCGTGGCTTGCCGAACGACGGGGCCAGGTGCATGCGCAGACCCGGCGCGGCGTTCACTTCGACGATGCCGCCGTTCTGCTCTTCGAGCGGGCGCAGCATGGTCTCGCAGACCACGTCCACGCCGCAGATGTGCAGGCCAATGGTCTGCGCGGCTTCGATGGCGCGGGCGGCCACTTCGGGGTGCACGTCGTCGGTCACATCGGTGGCGCTGCCGCCGGTGGACAGGTTGGCGTTGTTGCGCAGCACGACACGTTGGCCCTGTGCGGGAACGGATTCGGGCGTCAGGCCTTCGCTGGCGATGCGCGCGACGGCGATGTCGTCGAAGCGGATCTTGGTCAGCGCCGTGCCGTGGCCAGTGCCGCGGCGTGGGTCTTGATTGACGATATCGACCAGTTCGCGAATCGTGTGCACGCCATCGCCCTGCACCTGGGGTGGTTCGCGGCGTGCGGCAGCAACCAGTTGGCCACCGACGACGAGCAGGCGGAAATCGTGGCCGGGCAGAAAGCGCTCGACCATGACTTCATCGCCGTATTTTTCTGCGGTGACATACGCGGCCGCCAGCTGCTCGCGCGTGCTGATGTTCACGGTCACGCCCTTGCCCTGGTTGCCGTCCTGCGGCTTGACCACGACGGGCAGTCCGACTTCGAGGGCCACGGTCCAGGCGTCGTCCACATCCTTGACGGGGCGGCCGAATGGCACGGGCACGCCGGCTGCGTGCAGCAGGCGCTTGGTGAGGTCCTTGTCCTGCGCGATCGACTCGGCCACCGCGCTGGTGTTGTCGAGTTCGGCGGCTTGAATGCGGCGGGCCTTGGAGCCCCAGCCGAGCTGCACCAGCGAGCCGGTCGTCAAACGACGAAACGGAATGCCGCGCACGACAGCGGCGTCCACGATGGCACCGGTGGAGGGACCAATGCGTTCGTCTTCGTCGGTCTCGCGCAGCGTGGCGACGGCCAGATCGGCGTCGAAAGGCGTGTCGGCCAGCGCCGATTGCAGCAGCGCTTCGGCGTACTCCATGGCCTTGCGGCCCACGGCTTCTTCGGTGTATTCGACCGCGACCTGGAAGGTGCCGGTCTCCACGGTTTCATGCGTGCGGCTGAAGGTGACGGGGCAACCGGCTTGCGCCTGCAGCGACAGACACGCCACTTCGAGCACATGGGCGAGCGACAGGCGCTGGTCTGCGCCATGCGGCTGCAGCGTGCCAATCTTGGGGAAGCGAGCGCGGACGCGTTCTTCGAATCCGGCGATGTCGGAGTACACACACTCGTTCGGTTCACAGTGAACGATGGCCTCGATCGCGGTGTTGCGGCTCCAGAGATTGGGGCCGCGCAGGGCTCGGATGCGGGTGACTTGCATGGTTCTTCTTTCTTGGAAGCGGGCCGAGCGCCTGGCGCTCAGCCTGCTGACAAATCTCTCTTTTGTCTTTTGACTGTCTGTCTGTCTGTCTGGCTCAGGCGGCAGGCGTGTATTCGAAGGTCTTGATACCGGCACCGATCAGATCGGGCGCGATGTCCATCGACCAGGCCGCTGCGATGGCCGCCAGCAGGGCCGGCGTATCGGGGCGACGGCCGCCGGGCAGGCTCAGGGCGTCCAGCGTTCCGAGCACGCGCTCCTGCGCGCCGGTGGCCAGAATCACCTGGTTGTTCTTCACGAATACGGCACGGCCTTCCGCGTTGTCGGCGCGGTGCGTGGCGATATGGGCGTTGTCGGCCTGTGTGGAATACAGCAGCACCTCGCCGTCGCACAGACGGGCCAGATCGACGACCTGCTCTTCATCCGCGTTGAGCACGCCAGCGCCTTCGGACAGCACCACATCGATCTGCGTGCGCATCACGCGGGTCATCTGGCCCTGTTCGCGCACGTCGTGATCGGCGAGGGTGTCGAAGCCGTCCATGTCGGTGACCACGCCTACCAGGCAGCGGTCGTAGGCCAGGCCTTCTTCCAGAATCGAGCGGGCGGTGGTTTCGATCACCGCGGCCTGCGCCAAACGGTTGGTCAGCAGGCGATGCGCACCGGCCCAGTTGGCGGTGTTGGTCTTCTGTGTCTGGCGGTTGTTCAGGAACATGCCCTGCTCGCTGGCAACGCCCGTGAGCTTGCCGGACAGTTGCAGCAACCAGCCGACCAGGCGCGCGGTGAAGGCGTTCTCGCGGGTGCCGGCAATGCCGACCACGGGGATGCGGCCGGTGCCGGTGTGGGCTTCGCTGCTCGGGAACAGATGCTCGACGATGGCCTGACCCACGGGGCGCGGCGCGCCGCTGGTGGGCTTCAGGTGCATCAGCAGGCCGGGGCCGGCGTTGACTTCGAGAATCGCGCCGCCTTGTTCCTTCATGGGCTTGGACACGTCCTGCAGGATCATGTCCATGCCGGCGATGTCGAGGCCCACAATCTTTGCCGCGAGCGTGGCCATGTAGGCCACTTCGGGGTGAACTTCATCGGTGCAGTCGATGGCCATGTTGCCGTTGCGCTGCAGCAGCACGGATTCGCCCTGTGCGGGGATCGATTCCGGCGTCACGTTCTGGCGCTTGAGTTCGAGCATCACGGCAGGGGCTTCGAGCTTGATCCAGTCGAGCGGATATTCCTGCTCGGGACCACGGCGTGGGTCCTGGTTGACCACGGCGACCAGTTCGGACACGGTGGATTTGCCATTGCCGGAGACGCTCACGGTCTCGCCGCGGCAGGCCGCGACGACCTTGCCGCCGACCACCAGCAAGCGGTGCTCGGTGCCGTCGATGAAGCGCTCGACGATCACGTCGGAGCCCTCGGGCTGGGCCAGCGCGAACGCGGCCTTGATGTCATCTTCGCGGTGCAGATCGAGCGTCACGCCACGTGCATGGTTGCCGTCGGACGGCTTCACGGTGACGGGGAAGCCGATGTCCTGGGCAATCTCCCAGGCTTCTTCGGGGTTGGCCGCGATCTGGCCTTCGGGCACGGGCACACCGCAGGCGGTGAGCAGGCGCTTGGTGAAGTCCTTGTCCTGTGCAATGCCTTCGGCGATCGCGCTGGTCTGGTCGCTCTCGGCGGTCCAGATGCGGCGCTGTGCAGCGCCGTAGCCGAGCTGCACGAGGTTGCCGTCGTTCAGGCGAATGTGCGGAATGCGGCGTTCGCCGGCGGCATCGACAATGCAGCCGGTGCTGGGGCCGAGGTAACGGTCGTTGATTTCGGTCTTGATGGCGCGAACGGCGGTCTTCAGATCAAACGCCTGATCGTTGATGGCCGCCATCAGCAGCTTGTGGCCATAGGCCAGAGCGGTGCGCGCCACGGTTTCTTCGGGGCAGCGGAACACCATGCGGTACACGCCGCGCTGGGAGATCTCGCGCGTCTGACCGAACTCGGCGGGCATGCCGGCCAGGTTGAGCAGCTCGATGATCACATGCTCCAGCACATGGCCCATCCAGGTGCCTTCCTTCA
>CALMCS010000309.1 GCA_937862875.1 uncultured Comamonadaceae bacterium | reverse complement strand
GTGCTCCGAGGCGTGTGGCGATATCGGCGGAGGAGCAGCCCCAGTCGATGTGGTGGTGCCGCACCATTGAACGCGGCAGCAGGAGCTCGCGCGCAAACAGATCCATCCGGACCTCTCTGCGTTCCCTGGCGCCGTAGTCGAGCACGCGTTCCGCGCCGACAGGTGCATCTTCGGCCGAACGGCCGGGTTCGACTTCACCTGTCACCACGGTCTGAGCATCGTCCTCCAAGACGAAATGTCCAAGTTCGTGCGCTATCAAAAAAGCGCGGTCGAATGCCGAACCGATGTCTTCATACAGGATGCACTCGGCTTCACGGTCGAGCACTGCCCGACCGCCTTTTAGTGCCGAGTCACCAGTCGCTAACGCATACACATCGAGATCTCGCCGAGCCGCTTCGCGGCTGACGAGTTCGAGCAGGTTCCATGGATCAACACCGTCCGCGACCGCTGCTTTGTGGATGCGTTCTGCCTCGCGCCGTGCGGCCTCGGTTGCATCCATGATCAGTCTCCCAATGCCTGCAGAGCTTCCTTTTGGGCAGGTGTCAGCTGGGATGTCTCGACCGCTTGATTGAACGGTATCTGGGCGGTCACTTCGGGCTTCACGTTGGATCGAAAACTCAGGCTGGACGCCATGGTGGGCGGGCTACGCAGATAAGCCGAAACAGCATCAACGGTCGCGCCAAGTTCGGCAGCGAGTTGCTGAACAAAGCGTCGGGGAAAGGTGGCGGCATCGATTGCTCGTTCGCGCACGCGAATCAAGAACAAATTGCTGACGTCCAATCTCTTGGCTATTGACTTGAACGCTGTGGGTTGCAACTGAGCAAAGGGGTTGGCGATAGCAGCAGTGCCTTGTACCGACCCCATTGCTGCCTGGAATTGCCGCCAAGCCTGATCAGCAACCTGATCTGACGAAACCTGAACCTCGTCGTCGGAATGGGAAGCATCCATCATCATTTCAATGGAGCAATCCACGAGGGCCAGCGCATGTTCCGGGTACTGGTTCAAGTAATGCTCCAGGGTGGCGCGGTCATGCCGTGGCTCGACTGAAAACGCAAGGAGAACCTCTTCT
>CALMCS010000308.1 GCA_937862875.1 uncultured Comamonadaceae bacterium | reverse complement strand
TGCCATCTTCCAATAGACGTTCGCGTACGGCACGTGGCGTGACCACGGTGGTCAGTGCGGTCAATTCATTGGCAATGCCAGATGGATAACCCAGGCTGCGCCAAAGCGCGCGAATTTGCGCCGCGCTGATGCTGTGAAAGAAGTCCCGCAAATCAAAAGCACATACCGTTGCTTGCTTTGCATGTGTAGCCGCGTGGGTGTGCACGCTGCGACCGGCCACAAAGCCATGCGCCGCTTCGTGTACGGGGATGCGATTCAGCAGTTGCTCGAGTATGTGCCGCTGCGTTGCGGCAAGTTGCTGTTTGGGCACTTCGAGCAAGCGCAAACCGCCGCGTGCCTTGCTGATGAGTCGATGGCGGTAGTGACTCGCAGATAGGTGCTTTGATTCCTGCCCGCGTGGCGCAAGCAGCCAGTGCGGGCGTGCCAACCATCCGAGGTCATCCGTGCTCAGCTGTAGCGCCTGCGCCAGCTGCGCACTGTCGGCCCAGATGGGCAGTGCCAGTCCATCCAGCGCAGTAACGCTTGCCTGCATGGTGGCGCTGCGCAGCAACCAGCGCCTGACAGTTGGCCTGGTTTGCCGCACCCATTCGGGAAAGCGCATCGACTCCTGACTGGATTCGTCAAAGTCATCGTCGTCTTCATCGCCATCGTCGAACAGAGACGAGTCGTCATCGCCATCCAAGGCGAATGCTTCCATTGGGTCTGGATTGCCATCAGTGTCAAAAGCGCGCCACGCCAAAGCGGGGTAGCACGCCGCGCCAAGGGTCGATTGATCAGTCAGTGCATCCGCGAGCCGCTCAGTATCCAATCGTGCCCACATGGTCGACGGCAGATTGTGCAGTCGAAGGCTCCATTGCGAAAGCCACTCAGGGCAATCGTCATCTGCCAATCCAAGACATTGCTGAGCTCGTGCGATCAGGCTCGTGTGAAGACGAGCTCCGTCGTGATGGTTGTCCGTCAACCAGGCATGAGCCACGGCAATGGCTACGTGTCGAGCAATGCGAAGGTCGTACAGAGCGGCTCCCTTGTCGTTCTATGGTGCGGGCCGCGAACGCATGCAAGCCCGCACGGGTGATGGTGGCCCTGCAGTCCGCCAACCAGCCGGTCTTGCGCGAACGGTGCGCTTCTTGAAACGGGCAGTTCGCGCCAGGTGATGTGTACTTCAAAAACTACCATGGGGATGCCCCATAGCCCGAGTTGATTCCGATTGCACAAGGCAGACGATGTCAACACGGCAATACTTGGCGGTGCAGGGCCGTTGTGATCATAGCGACTCGCGCGACGGGATGATGACGGCACCGGAGTCGCTGTGTGCAAATCCATGTGAATCGGGGCACGCTTTGATGAATCCAATTCACAAAGCTTGTTCCGGCGAGCCCTCTAGTCCAGACGCTCCGTTGAATTCAAGATGCGCCATCAATGCATTGTGAATTCAAGGATATGAAACCACTGACCAAAGCCCTGTCCACCGCGACGCTGGTGTTTGCCACAGGCATCACGGCCCATGCGGCGTCCGATGCGTCTGCGTGGGTGGCGAGTTGGACGGCCGCTCCGCAGCCCGTCTGGAGCGCCGATTTTCTCTTTCCCACCAATGTTCCGGCCGAGTTGAACCACCAGACCGTGCGCCAGACGGCGCGCATCAGCCTGGGCGGGAAACGTCTGCGGGTGGTGCTGTCGAACAGCTACGGCAAGCAGCCGTTGGTGTTGGGCAAGGCCACGGTGGCCACGCCTGCGGAGGGTGGTTCCGTGGTGGCGAGCAGCGTGCGCACGCTGACCTTCGACGGCAGCGAATCCGCCACGATTCTGCCCGGCGCGTCGCTCGTCAGTGATCCCGTGGCAATGACCGTCCCGGCGCTGTCGCAGTTGGCCGTGAGCCTGTATGTGCCGGGACCCACGCCGGTTGCCAGCTTTCACTGGGATGGCCGCCAGACCAGCTGGATCGTCGAGGGTGACCAGACCGCCGCGCAGAAACTGCGCGTTCAGAATCCAGAGACCCAAAGCACCACGGCACGGCCCTGGCTCGCGGGGATTCAGGTGGAGTCCGAGCAACCGGCACGGGCCGTAGCGGTGCTGGGCGACTCCATCACCGATGGGGCTACGGCGAGCCTCGACAAAGATACCCGTTGGCCGGATTTGCTCGCTGCGCGCTTGGCTCCGCATGGCGTGTCGGTGATCAACGCAGGCATTTCCGGTGCCCGCTTGTTGGCCGACGGCATGGGCGTGAACGCCTTGGCGCGGCTCGACCGCGATGTGCTGTCGCAACCCGGTGTGCGCAGCGTGATCGTGCTGCTGGGCATCAACGATATTTCCTGGGCCGGCACGGCATTCGGTCGGGATGCGCAACGACCCACCTTCGCCGCGTTGACCGCAGGCTACCGCCAGCTCATCACCCAGGCCCACAGCCGCGGCGTGCGCGTGATCGGCGGCACGCTCACGCCGTTCGAGGGCGCGCTGCCGGGCACACCCCTCGACGACTATTACCAGCCCGACAAGAACGCGCTGCGCGAACAGGTGAATGAATGGATTCGCCACAGCGGCGCGTTCGACGCCGTCATCGATTTCGACGCCGCTTTGCGTGACCCGGCACACCCCCACAAGATGGCACAAACATTCGATTCCGGCGACCACCTGCACCCGGGCGACGAAGGCAACCGAGCAATGGCCGATGTGGTCAATTTGGGTGACGTATTGCCGGGCTTGAATAGTGTTTCGATGAAGGAAAACGTGCGGAATTGAGTTGGAAAAATTATGGCAATTTGATGAATTTCGCCATCCGAAAAATAAAATCAAAAGTAGTTGTTT
>CALMCS010000307.1 GCA_937862875.1 uncultured Comamonadaceae bacterium | reverse complement strand
GCAGTGCCCGCGGTGCCGCAAGCTTGGTGCGATACGTTGGCACCTTCGGCAATGATGAGTCCTGCTCCGGCCCGCTGGCCGTAATACACGGCGGTATCGGCATCGGGCGTGGAGTCCACGATGCGCGCACGGGACATGGGTGCCATCACGACCCGGTTCTTGAGCTCCTGCCCCTTCAGGTTGAAGGGAGTGAACAACTGTTCCATGGGAAATCCTCCATCAATGCGGCACATCAGTACCGCGATGACGAAGTGTCATTGATTCCCGTGTATAGAAAAAGTAGCTACAAAGAACATATTTGGTTCCACCTGGGAACCAATTGAGGCCCAAGTCATTGGGGAACTTGTGAGTTGCCTTCCCAGGGCGCTTGTTTGCCCCAGCGTTCCGTCAACAGGTCAATGAAAGAGCGGACCCGTGGCGAGAGGTGGCGGCGGCTGGGATATACCAACCGAATGGGGTCAGGCGCGGCACGAAACATCTGAAACACCTCCACCAGGCGGCCTTGGTGCAGATCCTCACCCACGATATAGGTGGGCAGGTTCACCAAACCAAACCCTGCGAGGGCAGCTGCACGCATGGCCTCGGTGCTGTCGAGATTCAGGCGCCCAGGGTGTACGACCTGTATAGGCTCACCGCCGCTCTGGAACTGCCAGGCACGGGGCTTATCGGCAGATAAAAACACGATGGTGTCATGGGCCGCAAGTTCATCCAGGCCCAGCGGCATGCCTTTGCGTTCCAGGTAGGACGGAGCGGCACAGGTCACGAACTGCTGGGAGGCGATAGTGCGACCCATCAACAGAGAGTTTTCGTTGGGCTCGCCAATGCGTACCGCAACGTCAAAGCCTTCTTCGATCAGGTCTACAAACCGGTCGGCGAACGAGACATGGGCTCGCACCTGCGGCCACTGACGCAGGTAATCATCCAAGACGGGCAGGATATAGCGCTGACCGAAAGACAGTGGTGCGGTCAGCTTGAGCAGGCCCGTTGGCTGCCCTTTGCGTTGCGCCATTGTGGCATCGACCTCGTCCAGATCATCCAGAATCTGCTGCCAACGCTCGAACGCAATGGCACCCTCATCGGTCAGGCTGAGCGAGCGCGTCGAGCGATTGAGCAATCGGACGTCATGGAGTGCTTCCAGACGCGCCACGCTTTTGCTGACGGCCGAACGCGTCGAGCCCAGAATATTCGCTGCTGCGGTGAAACTACCCGTGCGCACTGCGAGAACGAATGCCGTGATGTCTGCGAGGCGGTTGGTTTCCATCGATGAAAAGAAGTACGGGTTACCTAATTAATAGCGGTTCATTGTTGCAAAGACTGGCCCGACCGCCATAGGGCGGCGATTCATAGGTCGCTATGCTGCCACCGGCGGCAATGATTGCTGCAAAACAGCCTCTCAACCAACGAAGGTCAATGACTGCAATGGCTCGCATCCTGCTGATCGCGCAGCAGGGTCAACTGGCCATCATCATCACAATTCTGACGTTCATTGCACACTGGGGTTTCATCCAGTAGCTGCATCCTGTGGAGCTAATAGGATACCTTTTCATGCATGCAGTATTCGAATTGATATCGCAACTTCAGGGGCCGCAGCCATGTGCAACCGCTATTACGCGCCAGGCGAAAAAGAGATCGAGGACTATTGGCACATCGGCAATCGCAACCCGCCGCGCTGGTGGGAGGACGCTGCCCGTGAGATCTTCCCGCGTGCGCAGGGGCCCTTCATTCGCCGCGCGCTGGACGATTCCGGCTACAGCCTCGAAGCGGCGGTGGGCCAATGGGCACTGATTCCGCCATGGGCCAAGGCCGCGAATCTGCCCTACAGCACGAACAATGCGCGCTCCGAAGAGCTCGCAGACAAGGCCGCCTTCAAGGGGGCTTGGGCGCGTGGCCAGCGCTGCATCATTCCCGCCATGTCGTTTGACGAGCCGAATTGGGAGACGGGGAAGAACGAATGGTGGCGCTTCCGGCGTGCCGATGGGGAACCCTGGGGGCTGGCCGGTCTGTGGAGTCAGTGGGTGAATCAACAAACCGGCGAGGTGCATGAGAGCTATACGATGCTCACCATCAACGCCGACGCGCATCCGTTGATGCGCCGCATGCACAGGCCCGACCCCAAGCTGCCCGCCGATCAGCAGGACAAGCGCAGCGTGATTCCGATTGAAATGGGTGATGTGGGTTTGTGGTTGGCCGGCACGGTGGAGGAGGCGAGCAAGCTGCTGCAGCTGGCGCCTGTTGAGCGGTTTGATGCTGGGCCCGTGGATTGAAATACCTAGAGCTCAGCCTCGGCTATGGGCCATCTACTTCAATATTTGATCGGATTAAAGGTTCTCATAGCGACTGCGTATGAAGTAGGTATCGCTGTCGTTGGCTCGTCC
>CALMCS010000306.1 GCA_937862875.1 uncultured Comamonadaceae bacterium | reverse complement strand
TAGATTGCCAAGCACCAGACCGATCAATGTCCAGGTAGGTCCGAACGCGTTGGGCAGGACATGCCTGAGCAATACGCGGCGCTCCGACAATCCCTTGGCGCGCGCATGCGTCACGTACTCGAGTTGCATGACATCGGCTGCGCTTGCGCGGGCCATTCGAGTGAGTACGCCCATTTCAATCAATGCCAGAGTGATGGTCGGCAGGACCAAAAATGAAATCGCTTCTCGCCAGTTTTCGTGGAACGGCACGTAACCCACTACGGGAACCCAACCCAGCTTGAGACCCACAAAAAGTAGCAGCAGCAAGCCCAACCAGAAACTGGGAATCGACAGAAAGAACGTAGCACCGGTTACCACCATGGTGTCGAACACGCTGCCCCTCTTCCAGGCAGCGACCAAGCCCGCCGGCACGGCAAGCAACGCGGCCAGCGCAACGGCAGCAAGCACAATGCTCGCGCTGACTTGAAATCGCTCGAACAACAAGGGAAGCACCGGTTGGCCACTGGTGATGGAGTTGCCGAGATCACCTCTCAGCACATGCCCCAACCAGGTCAGGTACTGCACCGGAATGGGTCGATCAAGCCCCATCTGCGCATGCAATTGCGCGAGCTGATCGGGAGTGGCCGCATCGCCCAGAATCAGCAAAGCGGGGTCGCCCGGAACCAGCCGCATGAGCACAAACACCATGATGCTCACCAACAGCAACGTGGGAACGGCCCACAGCACCCGCCGCGCAACGTACGAAATGAAAGAAGTACCCATCACCAATCGCTTTCTGCCTGCTGAAGAGAAGACTGCGCGTCAGCCGATCAGGGCGCGCTACGAAAGCTCACGCCCCATGCACGTGGCGTGCCAAGTGGCCACCCCTTGTAGTCTTTGACATTGGCAGCGGCTGCGCTGGTATTGGTTGCGGCATACATGAACACCGCAGGGACAACATCGCGCATACGCGCTTCAAGCTGATCGAAAATCGCTTGGCGTTCGGCCTTGTCGGCAACCTGCATACTCTTGTCCAGCAAGCTCTGTGCCTGGGCGTCATCCAACACCTTGCGCGGTTGCTTGTCTTTTGGGCCAGTCACCATTTCATAGGACAGCGAAGGGTCGAGCCGCGCCGAATAGGTGAAGGCCATGGCTTGATAGTTGCCCTTGTTGTAGCGATCCAGCAGGGTCGCCCAGTCGAGCACTTCCACCTCCATGTTGATGCCGGCCTCCTGCGCCATGGCCTGTGTGATCAACGCAATGTTGTAGACGCTCTCGTACTGCTTCGTAGCCAGCAGCTTGATGGGTTGGCCACGATACCCCGCCTGCGCCAGCAGCTTCTTGGCTTGCTCGATATTGCGCGCCGGCACAGCCGCTTCCGCTGCCTTGTAATATGGACTGGCCGTGGGAATGACCGACCGACTTGGCTTGGCCATGCTCGCAGTCACGGTGGACACCAGCTCGGGCATATCGATCGACAAGGCAATGGCCTGGCGAATGCGCACATCCTTCAGCAACGGATCCTGCGTCTGAAACAGCACGCCTTGAACGCCCATGGTGCTGGTGGTTTCGAGCGTCAGATTCTTTTGCTTCTTGTACTCGGCGATATCTTCGTCATTGACGTTGAAGTTCAGGTCAATGGCACCCGACATCAAGGCGGCCTTGGCCGCTGATGAATCCGGCACGATCATGAATCGCACTTTGGAGATCACTGCTTTCTTTGCGCCCGTGTTGCCGTCTCGCGCGCCTTCGATTGACTTGTAGGCATCGTTGCGCACCAGCTCGATGTACTGACCACGCTTCCACTCGCTGAATTTGTACGGGCCAGTGCCCACCGGTTCGCGCCACTTTCCATCGGCGTCCAGCGAACTGCGGTGATAAATGCCCGTGCCTCCGCAATCCACGCGAGCGAGCGTCGCGAGAAAGAGTGCCGACGGCTTCTCGAGCGTGTACACCACGGTCGAGGGATCGGGTGCCTCAACCTTCACCACCTTGGAGAGGCCGCGGCCATCAAACTCCTGCAGGCAACGCCAGTTGTTCGCGGGCGTCATGTAGCGCTTCCAGGCAAACACAACATCGTCGGCAGTCAGCGGCGCGCCGTTCTGAAATTTGACGCCCTGGCGAAGCTTGAAGGTATAGGTACGCCCGTCATCGGAAGTAGCCACCGATTGCGCCAGAAGTGGACCCACTGATGAATCCTCACGATAGGCAACCAGCCCCTCCACCACATGGGTCACCACCGCATCGGTGTTGAAATCCCGGTTGAAGCCCGGATCGGTGGAGCGGATGTCCGCATTCAGACGCACACGCAATGTATCGGCCTGCGGCTGGGCATGCACCAGCGGAGAAGCAGCAAGCCAGCCGAGCATCAGCGCCGTGGATACAGGCAACCGGAAAGATTTCATTTTTTTCATGTTCATCGTTTTCTCCTTCTCCAATATTTTGCTTACCCGTTCGCCTCGCAACACGACGCAAGACCGCATTGACTCCGAATGCCTCAGGCTGCCACGGCGCGTCTCTCGCAGTCGAGTGTGTAGGTCTGGAAATCGCGATTCAATGCAGGCAGTACCGCCACTTCCATCACACCCAGAGCTGGCTCCATCACCACCATGGCGACCGTGGCCGACAAATTGCTGCTCGAGTTCGGGCGCGGTGGTCGGCACACGGACCAGGGCGACTGGAAGTCGTCAAACAGGGCCTCTTTGATGTGATCGCGCGTGAGGTGCCCGATGTGCGGCTCCACCAACTGGCGCACTCGCAAATCGCGGTAGAGCGAATCGGGCGTATTGACGACGCCCATGTCCTTGATCTTGCTGAGCGCCGTCGCGCTCTGAAAGTGATTGGCATGCACGATCACGCCGCGCTGCGGGTGAATCTGGAATGTCTCATCCGGCGCGCATTCAAAGTCGATGGCAATCCCGCCAACATGCGACACCATCACATTGTTGGCCGCCGATTTTGGCGTGCAATAAATGATGCGCATCGCCAGTGCGAGCTGCTGCTGCTCGAGCGCCTTGCGGCGCAACAGTGCGAGCGGCACGCCAAGACGGCGGTAGTCGCGGTCTGACTCCAGATAGTTCGCCGTGATGGAAATCCCGGCAGAGTTCATACCCGAACGAGCCAAGCCACCGGCTTCAGTAAACGTGAGAAGGTCCGGCCCATCATCGCGCAAGACGCGCACCACAACGGCGGTCTCGGCACACTCGGCCTTCCAGTCCCAGTTCTGGGCGTGAATGACGCGGCCATCCCGCGTAGCCTCCGGCATGGCGACCACACCCGTGCAACCGTCTGGATCGATCTCGGAAGGCAAGCCTTTCTTGCGCCGATCCGCGATCTTCAGAATCTCGGTGCGCGCATTCAGCATCACCACGGCTTCATACGCAACGTTGGCCCCTTCGGCGATGCCGCGCATCTCTTCCAGATACGCGGGTTCGAAACTGGCAATCGTTGGCTCGAAGGTTTTCACGATGTGCGTGATTTCGGGCCAGCCCAGCTGATTGGTCTCCAGCTGCAGCGAGTAATGCTCGATCCCCCGCAAGATGCGATCGCGTGCCTGCTCGCCATATTGCCGGCCTCGCTCGCGTGAGGAGCCCGAGATTTCGATCAGGGGACAAGATGGGATAGGCCGCTCTGTGCCCCAAGAATAAGACTGGTCCATAGTATTGCCATTGAAGGATGTGCGATGATCTGGATTAAATTGTATTTCGTGAATAGAAAAACACAACTGTTTTAAACCTATGGTTTTCACCCCCCTACACCTTGAACTTGCGGATCGCATCAATCGGGCCATCCATGACGACGGTCTGGAGCCTGGCGCCCGCCTCAATGAAAACCAACTCGCCGAGCAGTTGGGCGTCTCACGCACCCCCATTCGCGCGGCGCTGGAGTACCTCGCGGGACAAGGCTTTGTGGAGCGCCAACCGCATCGCGGGGTCTTGCTTCTGAAACGTCCACCCGCGCCCGCGGCCGCAGTCAACAAATCAGACACAGAAGACGATCTGCTGCGGCGCATTGCCTACGACCGGCGACAGAGCAATCTCGGCGACTACGTTTCCGAAAAAGAACTCATGGAGTTCTACGGACTCGGCCGCGCCGCGATTCGCAATGCACTCGAAAAGCTCGCGGATCTGGGCACGATTGAGCCCAAACTGGGCTATGGCTGGCGCTTTGCAGAGAGTGGCTGGGACTCGTCCATGCGCAACGAGAGCTACCGCTTTCGCATGGTCATTGAGCCGGCTGCCATTCGAGAACCCAGTTTCAGCCTTGCACCGGGCTGGGCCAGCGACATGCGCGAGCGCCACCTTCAATGGCTCCGCGATCTTTCGGAAGAATCTTCGAGCGTCACCTTTTTCGAGATGAATGCCGCATTTCACGAAGGCATCGCCGCCGCGTCGGGCAACCGCTTTTTCCATACCGCCGTACAGCGGCAGAACCGCCTGCGACGCCTGTCCAACTACGACTGGAAATACGGCGCAGAGCGCATGCAAGTCAATTGCCGCGAGCATCTGGAAATGCTCGACCGCATGGAAGCCGGAGACCAGGAGTTGGCCGCATTGCTGATGCTCCGCCATCTGGATGTGGCGAGCAAACTGCGGCCTCGGTAAAACCACCGTATTGATTTTTTGTTAAACAAAAAACATAATGAGCTCGCTGCCGACTATTGCGTCGCGAACTCCTGCACTCAACCCATTGCCTTGGTTCACAGCATTGAGTTGAGCCCGTTCGCAACTCTCGGCGGCCATAGCAACGCCCGGTACTCCAATCCATCCGTCGGCGTGCACCGCTGCCTTATCGCTTGTTGCGCGTGCGCCCGACCTCGAAAGCATTTCATGACCATCGAGACACCCGCCCGCACCGCCGAATCAAGAAACAACACCGAGAGCCGCCATGACGCGTTCTGGCTGCCATTCACGGCTCAGCGCCAGTTCCGCGCTCAACCCACATTGTTCGATTCGGCGCAAGGCATGTACTACCTCACGCCAGATGGCAAGAAGGTGCTCGATGCCATGGCCGGGCTGTGGTGCTGCAATGCAGGACACAACCAACCGCGCATCACCGAGGCCATCCGCGAAGCCGCGGGACGCATGGACTTTGTATCGTCCTTCAAGATGAGCCACCCCGCCGCTTTCGAGTTGGCCGAGCGCATCACCGAACAAACCCCTCAAGGCATGGATCACATCTTCTTTGTGAACTCCGGCTCCGAGGCGGTCGATACCGCCCTGAAGATTGCCCGCGCGTTTCATCAGGCGCGCGGAGACGCCCGCCGCACCTTGCTGGTGGGCCGCGCCAAGGGGTATCACGGGATGGGCTGGGGCGGTTTGTCCGTCTCGGGCATCGCGCGCCACAAACGCTACTTCGGACCACTGCTGCCAGACACTGCGCACCTGCCGTTACCCTACGACGAAAATTCGCGCTTTTCACGCGGCCAACCCGCCAACGGAGCGCATTACGCCGATGCGCTGGAGAAGCTCTTTCTGGTTCATGATCCGGCCAATATTGCCGCCGTCATCATTGAGCCGGTAACGGGATCGGGCGGCGTCTACCCGCCCCCAATCGGCTACCTGCAGCGACTGCGCGAGCTCTGTACCCGTCACGGAATTCTGTTGATTTTCGATGAGGTCATCACTGGTTTTGCACGCGTTGGTGCCCCGTTCGCGGCACAGGCCTTCGGCGTAACACCAGACATCATCACCTGCGCCAAGGGCATGACCAACGGCGCTGTTCCGATGGGTGGGGTCATCGTCTCGGATGCCGTCTACGACGCCTTCATGCACGGCGCACCGGAAACGATCGAACTGTTTCACGGCTACACCTATTCAGCGCATCCGCTCGCATGTGCTGCCGGGCTCGCCACGCTCGACGTGCATGCCGAACTCGACTTGCCAGCACAAGTGCGTGCCATCGCACCCGTTTGGGAAACGGCACTGCAAAGCTTGCGCGATGCGCCGCACGTTGTCGACATCCGCAAT
>CALMCS010000305.1 GCA_937862875.1 uncultured Comamonadaceae bacterium | reverse complement strand
CGCGTACCAACCGTACGCCTGCTCTGACCGGTTGATCAGAAACACAATCAAAAAAATACAGCCCACCGCACCGGAGAGCACGGCGGTCAAGATGTATCCGGTGCGCTGGCGCCAATAACTGTGCTCGTAGTGTTGAAAAACGAACTCGGGATTGCCAAGCGTCAGCTTCCCCAGCCCCGAATCCAGTTGCATGAAGCCCGTCACCCGCACCCAGAGGGTATTGGTCCCGTCATGCAACGTCGAGCGCGGCAGTTGCCACCAGCGCGGCGAGTTCCAGCTCGCAGACATCGGCTCCACCAGCGAGGCGTCGCTCCAGATCAAATCATCATTGCTGTAGACCGCGCCGGCAGCGCTGATCGCATTCACGCCCAAAGCCACCTGCACAGGGTCGCCGGCAGCGTTCACGCAGTCACTTTTCCAATCAACCCGGTACCACGCGGTTCTGATTTCCTCACCGGGCGGGAGCGGCATCGTTTGCCATTGGTGCGGCAGTTCAACGGTTTGCCAACCGTCTGCAGGTGGATGGGGAGTCGCGGCCGCCTGTCGGCCATCGAGCGACCGCTCAGGATGCGGATCCATCGCAAACTGCGTCAACACAATCTGTGGCACGCATGCCGAACCGGTGACTGTCTGAGGCTGAATGGGTGCCTGAGGCTGCGCCTGTGCTTGTGCCTCTGCTCTGGCCACCAGCGGAAAAACCAAGGCGAGCCACAGCGCGCACATCCACGCAATCAGCCGAATCGGCCCCCAACCCCCTCTGCCTTGCCGTTGCCAGCGAGACAGGAAGTTCAGCCCGACCAGGCCGTTCACACAATCCATCCGCGCGCCTTGGCTTCCTGCACCGCCGTCACCCGCGAAGACACCGCCAGCTTGCGGTAAATGCGCTTGATGTGGGTATCCACCGTAAAGCGCGACAGCGACACGCGGTCGGCGATCTCGCGATTGGTCATGCCGTCGGCCACCAACCGCAGAATGGCGCTTTCGCGCTCGCTCAGTTCCTGCTCGCTGTGCTGCACCTGCATCGAGTCGAGCTTGCTCACGGGGAGCAGCTCCAGGATGCGGCGTGCGATGAAGGGGTCGATCGGGGCTCCGCCGCGCAGCACGCTGCGGATCGAGAGCGACACTTCAAGGTCGTCCCGCTCTTTCAGGACATAGCCGGTCGCACCGGCGCGCAATGCTCCCAGGATCGCCTCTTCCGAGCTCCAGGCCGAAACGACCAGAATGCCCAGACTCGGATCGTCGGCCCGCATCTCGAGAATCAGCGAGCGGCCATTGCCGTCGGGCAGCTCCAGATCCACCAGCGCCAGCGCCACCGGCTGCTTGCTCAAGAAATCGCGCGCTTCCTTCAGCGAACCCACAATGACCAGATCCGACTCTGCGTAGCCCAGACTCATGAGCACGAGTTGCAGCCGGCGTTGCAGCAACGGCTCATCCTCCACCACAAGAACGGGGATGGGCAAGGAGCCCTCGCTGGGCGCAGACAGGAAGTTGGAATTTATAGAAGGCACCATCGGGGATTGGACAGACCGCAGCAAAGCAAATACGTATGGTAAGTCACATATCGATACAGGCCAACAATAATCTAACTATCAGCCACGACCTGTGCCTCATCCTTGCCACTCAGATTAGGCGACATAGAGATTTCGATAAATTTTCAATACCGTTTGGTCAATCGCCTCTCGGGACAGGCCCAGTTTCTCTCTGATTTCTCGCAGACTCCACCCGTCGGCCGTCAATCGCAATAAAGCGACATCCTCCTGACTCAGCAGGCCTTCGCCCGACGCATCGGAGGGAGACTGGTGGTGCTGCAGGATTTCGCGGGCCAGATGGGGCTCGATCGTCGCGCCGTCACGCAGCGCGCAGCGCAAGGCCGCGGCCACGTCCGAGTCGTCCCGCTCCTTCAACACGAAGCCGCAAGCCCCCGCCCTGATCGCCCGGTAGATGATGGTCGGCGTACTCCACGCCGAAAAAACGAGGATGTACGCCGCGGGATGCAGTTGCCGCAGCCGCGAAATCACCGCCAGTCCGCTCCCGTCGGGCAGCGACAGATCGATGAAGGCCAATGGAAATGAGTGGTTCGCAAGCAGGTGATCCGCCTGCGCGAGTGAATCTGCGACGAATACATCGTCGCGCTGGTAGCCAAGGTCACTTAGAACGTTGAGCAATCGCGTTTGCAGCAACGGCTCATCCTCCACCACCAGAATGGGTGCGCGCAACACTAGTTTCGAAGCAACAGTTGAAGTAGCTGACATGTGTTTGTTTATGTGTGACCGATTGCAAGAAGTCTTTGATACTAGAGATGGATTCGCAGGTCGTATATCCCCTAAACGGGTGAATTTGAGGGTCAGAGGCATAGGGGCAAACCCGTGATGTGCCTCATTTTTAGGCAAATCGTGTCTTTGAAGGGAAAACTGCGCCATTTGGGGTTCGCACCATGGCAACACCCATGCCCTGGAGGATGGTTCCTTCATCCGTGAGAAAATAGCGGGTTATTTGAAGAACACAAACACCTAGGAATTACCAAAATGGACGCAGAACGCATCAACCAAATCGGCGCAACTCTCGAAGACCTGTCCACTCGGACAGAAGAGCTTCGGAGGTATCTTTGACTACGATGCCAAATTTGAACGACTGCGCACAGTCAACGCTTCGCTAGAAGATCCCAGCGTCTGGAACGACCCGAAGAAAGCCCAGGAACTGGGCAAAGAGAAGAAATCTCTGGATACGGTCGTCCTCACGCTGCAAAAGCTCACCGGCGAGCTGGCCGACAACCTTGAACTCTACGAAATGAGCAAGGAAGAAGGCGATGAGGCAGGCCTCGAGGCCATCGAAGCCGAGGCTGCCAAGCTGAAGCCGCTCATCGAAGATCTGGAATTCCGCCGCATGTTCAGCCATGAGGCCGATCCGCTCAACTGCTTTGTCGACATTCAGGCAGGCGCTGGCGGCACGGAAGCCTGCGACTGGGCCAGCATGCTGCTGCGCCAGTACCTGAAGTACGCCGAACGCAAGGGCTTCAAGGCCACGGTCGAAGAAGAAACCGGTGGTGACGTCGCGGGCATCAAGAGCGCAACCATCCGGATCGAGGGCGAGTACGCCTATGGCCTGCTGCGCACCGAAACCGGCGTGCACCGCCTGGTTCGCAAGTCGCCATTCGACTCGTCCGGCGGCCGCCACACCTCGTTTGCATCGCTGTTCGTCTACCCGGAAATTGATGATTCGATTCAGATCAACATCAACCCGGCCGACGTGCGTACCGACACCTACCGTGCGTCCGGCGCCGGTGGTCAGCACATCAACAAGACCGATTCGGCCGTGCGTCTGACGCACATCCCTACCGGCATCGTCGTGCAATGTCAGGACGGCCGCAGCCAGCACAGCAACCGCGACGTGGCATGGCAACGTCTGCGCTCGCGCATGTATGACTACGAAATGCGCAAGCGCATGGAAGAGCAGCAAAAGCTGGAAGACACCAAGACCGATGTGGGCTGGGGTCATCAGATCCGCTCCTATGTGCTGG
>CALMCS010000304.1 GCA_937862875.1 uncultured Comamonadaceae bacterium | reverse complement strand
TGTTTGTGGAGCGCTTGCCAGCCGGTTTTGTGGCGCTCAGCGCGACTTGCTCTGGTGCTTTTGGCGGTGCAGTGTGCCCAACGGTTACGGTGAATAACGGTGCAGGTTCAACAGGGGCTCCGCTTATCCAAGGTGTCATCAACACCTTTCCCGAGTTTGCCGTGGTGCGCGTGCGCGTCGAGATGCAACTCGGCCCCTACGAGGGGACCTACGAACTGAGCGGCATGATCGCTGGTACCAGCGCGGATCTGATCGAGCGAACCAACGATGTAGTGTCTGCCGTTTCCGTGCGTCCGCTGTTGATGGATCTGGCCAGCAGTGTGACGTCCACCATTGCCACCATTGGGGGTGGTACAGCTCAGGCCAGCAACAACGCAGGCACCGCAACCATCAACAGCGACTCGGGGCAGGTACCAGCATCGGTGTCTTACCGTCTTGAAAACCGTGGCCCTGACTCTGCGGTAGCTGCATCGTTTGCCTGGTCGCCCGACGTTAATCAGGGCTCGTTTGCAGCACTTGTTGCCATAGATTGGGAGAAAACCAATTACGGCTCTCAAGTGGGAGTGGACATGGGCCCGCCAGGCGCTCCGGCTTTCACCAATGTGCAGATCGTTCCTTTTGAATGCACTCGCATCCAAGCAAGCACGGCTTGCAAGGCTCCGGTGCTGTATCTCGTCACCGCGTATGGAATTTCTCGCTGGCTGGATCATGCGCCGCAAATTTCTGCCAACAGTGCATCGGCCAGTTCCGACTTCGCATGGGTGATGGCGGCAAGCGATGCTCCAAGTAGAAGTTCAGTCGACCTCAATCCGTTGTTTGGCGTTGATCTGATGCCTGGCGATGGAGTCGTTCTGAAGGCAACGCTGCAAAGCGCTCTGTATGGTGATACCTACGGTGTCGATATCACAACCTACAAACCTGTCTATCAAAAATCCGATAACCCACTGGTGCCAACAAACCAGTTGAGCCGAGGTGTCTGCACACCCGATGCGGGCACATTCACGATCGGCGCGAAGGTCAGCTACCTGAATCCCAGTACGGGAGCGCCTTTGGCCACTGTCAGTGATAACGACACAAGCAACAATGCAGCGCAAGTCATGGTCAGCGGCGTGCGCAATTGTCCGACCGCCGATGTGGCGGTGTCACTCAGCCTCAGCTCTGCGCAGTCGCCTGGTGGTACCGGCTCCGTGACGATCACGCCGGGTGCCAATAACAATTACACGGTGATCTACACGGTCAAGAACAACGGCAGTGATTTGCCTAACGGCGTAGTGCTGGATAACCATCCTACGTCCGATGACTTTTCGGCGCCGCAGTTGGTAACGTGGATTAACACCACCAGAACGATCCGGTGCACAAGTAGCGATCCAACGGGCTCGCCTTGCCCTGCGCCAGCAGAGTTGAACCAATGGATGAACTCTACGGGCGCCATGGTGTTCAACTCACCACTGAAGAGCAACGCGGCTTGGCAAATCATTTTTGAAGGCCAAGGCGGAACGATTGATTGTTCGATCAGCACCAGTTGGCCGTCAGCTGGGAGGCCGCTCAACATTGCCGCTCAACCTGTTGGAATGGTGGACGGCACGCCAGCGGACAACACGCTTCAGACCAACGCAGCAACTCGCAGGTTGACGTTTTCCGCAGGTAGTCCTTGCGCTGTTGGTCCAGCCAATCAATTCGATATTGTGGGTACGCTGAGTCCGGCGAATTTGCTGGTGAATGTGGGTGACCGACGTTCGCTGACGGTAAGAATTTCGATGCAGCCCAATGGCAGCAACAACCAAGTTGCCCGGGTGACAAACGCGCGGGTGCGACTTTTCAACTTCGGCTCACTGTGGGCAACCAGTCAGACGGTCGTTCCGAACGCATTTTCAGACATTGACTCCTTGCCCGGTCCTTTCCTGAAACAGCCAGGTGCTCCCGTTGGATTGCCCATGAACTATCGCGATCCGAGTGATCCAGGTGTCGTTAAGACGAACGATACCGGCATCATTTGCACTGCATCCCCAGGCGCGCAATGCCCCAGCTTTTTGGAAGAGGCGGGTATGGATGCGGCGGGTAACTACTACGGGCTCTACGCCACCATTCCTGAACTTCCGGAGAATGGCTACATTGAATTGACCTTGCCATGGATCGCACGCGACGCAATTGCAGGATGTGCACCGGCTCGCTACAACCAGAGCGCCGATTACATCAATTGGATGCCTAGCCTCAATGGCGACGGCGATGCCCGTGCCGTAGCGTATTTGAAAGATGGAACCAATGCGAGCGCGGCTGTGCTGGGTGCAGTTCAAGGGTCGGGTGCTTATGAATACACCCGAATTCCAGCATGCCCAACGGGTACGGTCGACGCGACTATGACCAAGACCTTGCGCGATCATGGAAACGGCGCATTCGATGCGTCCAGTAGCACAACGACTTACAACGCCAGTGTGCAAGATGGTGAG
>CALMCS010000303.1 GCA_937862875.1 uncultured Comamonadaceae bacterium | reverse complement strand
TCGCCATCGCCCGCGCCGTCACCAGGCCCGTCGCCTTCTCCCGCGCCTGGTCCTTCGCCAGCACCGAGTCCGTCGCCGGGGCCATCCCCTTCGCCATCCCCGTCTCCTTCGCCGTCCCCCGCGCCGAGCCCATCTCCGGCTCCCGGCCCCGCGCCTGCGACCTACCCAGAACCCACGGGCGGCAAGTACACGGCTTTGCCAGCACGCGGTTTCTACGATCAGGACAAGACCGGCAGCCCACGCGCGGTGCGCAACGATCTGGGCGGAAGTCTGCCCGCGATGGTGCAGTTTGCGCAGAGCCACACGGTCGATCCTTCCGGCAATGAAGCCAAGGAAATGCCGCGCCTGACCACCTCGCGCGAGGCGATGGTGTTGATCACTCCCGATCCGTCACTCGGCGAGATCACGCAGATGCAGGTGAGCGTCTCGGTCAATGGGGTCAGCAAGGGCATCCTGCAACTGCGCCATCCGAATGAAATTTTCCGCTCGGACTACGCCGCCACCGACGGCCGCGCCGACTATGTCTATACGCGCCGCGCCTGGACCGCCGTGTTGCCCTGGGATTGGGTGACGCCGGGCCTCGAGTTGCGCGTCGCGGACAACCAGAATCGCAGCGGCGTTCTGCAGCGCACGGCCATCGAGTTTGGAGCCCCGGCTGAGTTGGTGGTGCAGAGCATTCGACTCGGCATGCTGACCCCTCCCGAGGTGAATGACAACCGCCATTGGTTCCGTGGCCATCCGGCCCAGGCGGCGACGGATTATTTCCAGACCATTCCGGCGGCGCGCATGGTCGCGTCGTACTACGAAGACGTGACGCTGTCGCGCGTGATGGTGGCTACGGGCACCATCTACGACAAGGAGAGCGCGGTCACCGGCGATGTCTACAGCGGCGATATGCGGGAGAACACCGCTAAATCGACCTTCAGCGTGGGCATCAACCTCGCCAATTTCGGTGTGACCAGTGCGGGCATGCAATCGCAGGAGCAGCCGCAGGTGTTCCAGACCGCGGTGATTCACCATGCACGCGGCAAGTACAGCAATGGGGTGGTGGAACACGGATTGAGTGGCGGCAACGGTATTCTCACGCTCGGCACCAGCCAGGGCAACGAGTTCAGCCACGAGATCGGTCACCACTACGGCATCGGTCACTATCCGGGCCAGAACGGTACCGATTTCTTCTGGTCGGCACACCATCAGGACAGCGGCTGGGGCTTCATCGCCTATCGCAAGCGCATGCGCAGCAGCTTGCTGTGGCACCGCGGAACGAAGTGCGAATTGAACGGTACGCCGGTTCTGGACGGCATCTACTGCTTCGCCCCCGATGCCATGTCGGGCGGAGACTTCTCCAGCTCGCTGTCCAAGTACACCCACTACACGGGCTTCAGCACCAAGCGCTGGATTCAGCCGAGCCTGAACCGCAACGTGCTCGATCCCAAGTCGCCCACGGGTTACCAGAAGTGGAATGCCAACATGTCGGCGATGGAGGCGGTGCAACCCGCCATGCCTACTGGCAACAGCAACGTCTGGTACAACAGCGCGAACGGAAAATTCCTGGCTCCGCGCCTGCAGGGCGTGCCGGTCATCACCTTGCTGGGTGGCTACGATCCGGTGGACAACAAGGCGCTCATGTACCCCGCGCTGCGCGGCAACTGGGGCAACGTCTATGACCTGCCGGCGCAGTCCTTCAAGGCCGCATCGGAAACCACGCAATGCTGGATCGACGTGACCTACGCCAACAACGCGCGCACCCGCATCGCATTGGCCGGCAAACGCATGCAGACGGGCCTGGTCAACAAGTTCCACGTCAACCTCGCGCAGAGCGAGCAACCCAAGCAAGCGTCCTTGTCCTGCCTATCCAATGGTGTGACGCAGCAGCTCGGTCAGGTCGACATTCCAGTCGGTCTGCCGGCCATGCCCGCGCCCGTGGTGGTGGGCAAGGACGCCCGCTTCGACGCCTTGCGCGCGGAGGAACTGCCGACGCTGGATGCCGCGCTCACCAAGCTCGCGGGCAAGAAGGTGCTCGCATTGACCGCCGCGGAACGCGTGCTGTATGACAGCTATGCCGACAACACCGACGGACTCTCCACCGGTGCAAAGCTGCAGTTGAACCACTACAACGCGCAGCAAGAGCAGGGCATGCGCTTAAATCGCTGGATCAACGCGTATTCGCAGTCACTCGATCAGCAAGTGCCCGAGGCCGAGGCCGCATTGCGCAGCTTCATCGCGCAACTGGGTCTGGGCTCGACACCGCTCATTCCCGCTGCGCAGAGCATGACGATGGCCAACGGCAATTGCCTGCAGAAGGTCGGCGGTGACGTGCGCGTTGCCGGCAAAACCCTCTGCACCGCGGGTCGCAACGAGCAGTGGATTCTGGACGGACGCGGAGCCATTCGCAGCCGCGAGGACCTGAGCCTGTGCATGACCTACCAGGGCGCCTCGGCGGAAGTGAAGCTGCTGGCCTGCGACGTGCGCAATGACAACCAGGTGTGGGATACGTCGGTGGCCAAGCGCATTGCGCGCGGCAACCAGTGTCTGGACTTGAGTAGTGGTTTTCTCACCAACAACGTGGGCAAGTTGATCACCTATTCATGTACCGGTGGCGGGAATCAGCAATGGTCTGGACTGCTGCAAAGCACCAGCCTGTTGTTGCCCTTGCTGGCCAGCGAGAACGCGCGCTATCTGGAAGCGCTGGACAAGAACGACGCGCGACTGCGTCGCTAGTCTCCCTTGGTCCCATGCCGGCGGATTCTTCTGCCGGCATGGCAATCATCCGCGCATCAGAACGACACGGTTGCGGCGAGTTTGAACGTGCGGGGCGCGCCGGGCATCACGAAGCCGTCATTGAAAATGCCGGACCAGTAGCGTTTGTCGGCCAGATTTTCGATGGCTGCGTTGAATCGCACAGGCGTGTTGGCGACGCGTGTGGTGTATTGCGCGTTGATGTCGAAACGGTGCCACGACGGTACGCGAATCTTGTTTCCGGAGTCGGACCACTGTGTGCCGGTATAGACCACGCGCGCACCGGCTTTCAGTCCCTGGATCGGAGTGGTCCAGGTCAGACCCATGTTTCCCGTCCATTGCGGAGCCGCATAGCTATCCAGGCCCGTGTTGATCTGGCGTGCCCGGTTGTAAGACACGCCGCCGAGGAACGCCAGGTTGTCGACGACCTCTCCAAACGCGCTCCATTCAACGCCGCGCACTCGCTGCTTGCCGCCATCGACGATGGTGTTGTTTCGGGCGATGAGAGTGGGACGTTCGATCTGGAACGCACTAACGGTCTGGGTCAATCCGCCGCGTCGGAACTTCACTCCGGCCTCGATCTGCTTGGTCTGCATGGGCTTGAAGGTCTCGCCCTCGTTGGCGTAGCCCGTCCCCACGGTTTGCCCAGGCTGCAGGCCCTGCATATAGTTGGCATAGAGCGAGGTGTCTTCTCCCCATGGCTTCACGACAATGCCGAGTGCAGGCGAGAGTCGCTGCGCACTGTATTTGGCGATGGGTTGCTCGACTTTCTGAAGCCGCGCGCCCAACGTGAGCAGCAGCTTGCCGTTCAGCATGTTCAAGGTGTCGGCCACCACCAGGGATTGCAGCTTGTTGTCGACCGTGTATTTGGGATCGGCCGGCGCGGCCGGGAAGACCGGCGTGATCGGGTCATAGATGTTCTGCGGATAGCCCGCGTTGGCCCGGTTCGACGTGGCCTCCTTGAATCGCACGAGGTTGTAGGCGAGCTGCAGACGATGCTGAATGGAACCGGTCTGGAAGTTGCCGATCAGCCCAGTGTCCAGTGAGGAGCGGCGATTCTGGGTGGATACGTTGTAGACATAACCTTTGGCGGTTCCATCGGCACCGGTCACGATGCTGCGCGTGCCGAACAACAGGCCATCGCCGTTGCCCTCCGAGCCGCCGAACGCGGCATAGGCCTGCCACTGGCTGTTGAGATCGACCTCACCGCGCAACATCGCGCCGTTGTTCTTGTAGATACCGTGGGTGTTGCGGTAGAGGTTGATGTCCCCGGGTGGTGGCGTGAGCAGTCTGCCAATGCCCTGGACGAAGTTGAACATCGCGGGACTGCCGTTGTCGATGGTCTCTCGGCTGGTATAGGCATCGAGCCAGACGCGGGCGCTGTCGCCTTGCCAATCGAGCGCGACGGCCCCCAGTCGGCGTCCCTTTTCCTGATCTTCGACACCGGCTTCACCTTTGCCGTAGGCAGCGTTGACGCGCAGTCCCAAGCGTTGCTCGGAGCCGAAACGGCGGCTCACATCGGCTTGCACCTGACCGTAGGAATGGCTTGAATACGAGGTCGTGATCTCGGTCAGCGGAGTCGGGCCGGCGCGCTTGGTCACCAGATTGATCGAGCCGCCCACGCTGGAGCTCGGTGGAATGCCGGAGAGCAGGGCGCTGGGGCCCCGCAGGACTTCAACACGTTCGAGCATTTCGACCGGAACATGGCTGGCGGGTGCGATGCCGTACAGGCCATTGGTGGCAATGTCGGTCGCGGGCAACTCCAGTCCGCGCACGGTGAAGTTTTCCAGCAAATGCCCCGAATTGGTGGTGAAGCGCACAGAGGCATCGTTCTGCAATACGTCGCCGAGCGTGCTGGCTTGTTGGTCATGCATCAGCTGGCTGGTGTAGGCGTTGACGCTGACGGGCGCATCGAGAATGGAGGTATTGCCCAGAATGCCGAGCCGCGCCCCGGTCGCGGCCTGACCGCCCGGTGCGACTCCGGGCAGAACATTGCCATCGACCCCTGCGGCCTTGACTTCCACCTGAGGCAATGCGGCGGCGCTTTCTGCGCTTGGTGCTTGCGTGGTGTCTGTTGGCTGCACTGCAACTTGCGCTGGAGTTTGGGCTTGCGCTTGAGCGTGCGCGATCACAGGCAGGCTGCTGACGAGCAGCGCCGCGACGATGGGATTGAACCGCAAGCGGCGAAGAGAGAACGAGGCGTTCATGATGGTTTGGCGTCCGATGGAAGTGAGGAGGAGATGGGCGATGGCGATGCAGATGAGTGCGGTACGCGTTGAAATCGCCACGCGAGCCAGCCAAAAAATACGGCCAGGAAAAGGCACAACAGTTCCAGCATCAGGAAGCCGTCCTGGTAGGGTTTGCGCAGCGGCAACAGGAGTTCTGCCGGCACAAAATGCGCGGCCCATGCGGTGAGTGGCACCAGTGCATTGCACAGCGCGGTGAGCCACAGCAGGGGGACTGCAGCGCGGGCGTTGCCGAGTCGAATGGCGACGAGTACGCACGCACCAAAGACGGCGTGGAACGTCACTTGGTGAACCCCGT
>CALMCS010000302.1 GCA_937862875.1 uncultured Comamonadaceae bacterium | reverse complement strand
CGTATTGATGGCTACTGGACTTCTTTGAGCAGATTCACGAACGCCTTCAAGGCGGGCGTGAAATGCTTGTCCCGGTGCACGACCCAATAGCACTGGCGATCCGTTCGCGGCATCTGCGACTGCAGAAGACACAGTCGCCCATCTCCCACAAAATCTTCGATCACGAAGCGCGATAGACACGCAATGCCGAGGCCGAGCGCCGCCGCGTTGCGAATCGCCTCGGAGCTGCCGAGCTCGATGCTGCGCTGATATCCACCAAGGTGCGGCAACACGGCCGAGTCGGACGCCTCGCGCGTGCCGGAGCCCTCCTCGCGCACCAGCCACACCGCCTGCTTGAGCGTGTCGATCGACAGCACGTTCTCTGCGCCCTGGCCTGCCGAGGCCATCTGGTGCTTGGGCGATGCGACGAGCACCAGCTCATCGCGCAGCCACGGGTTCACCTCCAGCGCTGGCTCGTGCGACGGGCCTTCGATCAGGCCGATGTCCAGCTCGAACGAGGCCACGCGTGCGCAGATTTCCGCGCTGTTGTTGATCGCCAGTCGTGCGTGCCACGAGGCCGCCTTGGCGTGTCGATCGCCCAGATAGGCGGCCAGCAATCCCGGCAGGACATGGTTGCCCAAGGTCGTGCTGGCACCGATCCGCAGCATCTGCAGCTGCTCTTCGGGCGCGAGACCCATGCGCTCCACGTCCAAAGCGCCTTCCAGCAAGGCCTGCGCGCGCGGCAGCAGGGAGCGCCCGTAGTCGTTCAGCACCAGCCGACGCCCCGAGCGATCGAACAAACGCAGCGACAGAACCCGCTCCAACTCGTTGATCGCCGAGCTGGTCGCGGACTGGGAAAGCGCGATCGCCTCGGCCGCGCTGGCGGTGCTGCCCAGCCGTGCCACGGCCATGAAGATCTGCAGCTGCCGAAGTGTGAGCCGTAACACGTCCATTGTCGTACCCCGAAAAATCCGCTGAGAAGCAAGTCCCTAGCAGTGTTTGCGCTATCAAATTCTTTAGATTCGCAAGTTATTAAGCGATTCAGTTATTTGATTATAGAAAAACTATCTGTTGGATTGGTGAGCGGATTTTGAGGACATTAGTCCCATTCGGCAAGAAAACATCACGTTGTCAGTGCCGATAGGTGAAGACCACGTCAGACAACTTCACGACGCCCCCCATTGCATAACTAAAGAAGATTCGTCATGTCCACAGCAAAAACCGCTACACAGCACGCACCACCACCCTCGGGATCGATCTGGGTCCAACGCATTCCCGGCATTCTGCTGTGCGCCGCCATTGCCGCGGTCGCGTCCTACCTGGGTCAAATCGACTGGTTCGCCTCCAAGGGCCTGAGCGTGCTCACGCTGGCGATCATCATCGGCATGCTGGTCGGCAACACCATCTACGGCAGCCTGGCTCCCACCGCCGGTGTCGGCATCGGTTTCACCAAGCAAACGCTGCTGCGCCTCGGCATCGTGCTGTACGGCTTTCGCCTGACCACGTCGGACATCGCCCACGTGGGTCTGGCTGGCGTGGCGATCGACGCCATCGTCGTGACCGGCACCTTCCTGCTCGCCATGTGGATCGGCACCAAGTGGCTAGGCATGGACCGCAAGACCGTGATGCTGATTGGCGCAGGTAGCTCGATTTGCGGCGCGGCCGCCGTGCTGGGCACCGAGCCTGTCGTGAAGGCCCGCTCCGAACAAGTGACCGTTGCCGTGGCAACCGTCGTGGTCTTCGGCACGATCTGCATCTTCCTGTACCCCGCGCTGTACCAGTGGAACCTGACCTCGGGCTTCATTCCTGGCGGCCAGACCGGCTTCGGTATTTTCACCGGCTCGACCGTGCACGAAGTCGCTCAAGTCGTTGCCGCCGCCCGCGCCATGGGCCCGGAAGCCGCCGACACCGCCGTCGTGACCAAGATGGTCCGTGTGATGATGCTGGCTCCATTCCTGCTGATTCTGGCGGCCTGGATTGCCCGCACCGAACGTGCTGAATCGCCTGACGGCGCTGGTGGCAAGAACAAGATGACCATTCCTTGGTTCGCCTTCGGCTTCATCGCTGTCGTGCTGTTCAACTCGCTCAACCTCGTGCCTTCCGAAGCGGTGCGCAACGTGAACCAGTTCGCCAACGTGCTGCTGGCCATGGCCATGGCCGGTCTCGGTCTGACCACCCATGTCAGCTCCATCAAGAAAGCCGGCGCCAAGCCACTGGTGTTGGCTGCGATGCTGGCCGTGTGGTTGGTAGTTGGTGGCGGTTTGCTCAACCACTTCCTGCTCGCCGCCTAAACGCTTCCACGTTTAAAGCAAGCACTCTTCGACACAGCGCGGGCGCCCTCTGGGTTCCCGCGCTGTGTCGTTTCGGAACCCGTGAAAACGAGCGTGCACGCGGTTTCTCTTTGCATCAGAATTGACGGTTTTCTTGCATTTGAGAGACCGTCACTTCATGTTCAACCTGCGACTGCCAGCATCGCCTCCGCGCCGCCGCCCTCCTGATCTCGTATACGCGGCAGATGAAAAGGTCCCGACAGGGCCTTTGTTGATTCTGGGGTTCCAGCACGCGACGACCGCCATGGCGTTCATCACCTACGTGCTGGCCGCCGCAAAGATCGCCGGGCTCGATCGCTACGGAATGCAGTCCATGGTCACCATGACGCTGCTCGGCATGGCGTTGTGCACCGCGCTCCAGGCCTGGGGCGGTCGCTGGGGTAGCGGCACCTTGCTGGTACACATGCCCAACCCCTTCATGATCACCTTCGTGTCCTCCATGGTCGCGGCCCACGGCCCCGGTGCAATGGCGGTGATTGCGCTGGTCTACGGCGTGATTGCCTTGGCCGTAGGTCCGCTGGTGACGCGCATGCGGCCGCTGTTTCCGCCCGCCGTCGTCGGCACCGTGATCTGCATGGGCGGCATGGCTCTGGTGGAGTCCGCCACGCGCCACACGCTGGGGCTCGACACGCAATGGCAGATTCGTCCGAGCAGCGTCGCGATTGCGGCGACCACGCTCATCTGCATCATGGTGCTGTCGATCTGGGGCGGTAAAAGACTGCGCCTGCTGGGTCTGCTCATCGGCATCGTCGCCGGCATTGTGATGGCCGCCCTGCTCGGTCGCCTCGAAGGCCTGGAAGCACTTCAAACCGTGCCCGTGCTCGCGCTGCCCACCGTGCACGCACCCGTCTTCCAAATCGACTTCGCCATGGTGGTTGCCATTGGCTTGATTGCCATCCTCACGCAGCTCGACAACCTCGGCAGCGTCACCATGCTCGACAAGATGGACGATGCCGATTGGAAACGCGCCAACATGAAGGCCGTCGGCGGCGGCATCCGCGCCAACGGCATCGGCGATCTGCTGGCGGGCCTGCTGGGCGGCTTTCCCACCTGCACCTGCTCGACCAACATCGCACTGGCCCACGCCACACGCTCCACCGCGCGCCGCATCGGACTGGTCACCGCCGCGATTCTGGCACTCGTCGCATTTCTGCCGCAGGTCACGCTGGCGCTGACCCTCATCCCAGAACCGGTGCTGGGCGCGGTCGAGCTCTACGCCGCCTGCTTTCTGATCGTCTCCGGATTCGAGTTGATCGCCTCCCGTGCCATGGACAGCCGCGGCATCTTCACCGTGGGCCTCGCCATCTGCACGGGCCTCGCGATCATGCTCATGCCGCAGATGACGCACAGCGTCTCGCCAAGCTGGCGCTTCCTGGTGGGCAGCGGCTTCGTGATGGCCGGCCTCGTCGTGATCGTGCTCAACCTGCTGTTCCGCCTCGGCACCTCGCAGCGCGCAGAACAAGCACTGCACGCCGACAACCTGCACAACGACATCATCAACTTCGTCGAAACCCAGGGCGCGGCCTGGGGCGTGCGCCGCAAGGTGGTGCAACGCGCGGCGATGGCCGCACTCGAAGCTGCGGAAGCCATCCAGGGCAACAACCTGCGCAAGCTCACCAGCATTCGCGGCAGTTTCGATGAGTTCAATCTGGACATCGAACTGCAGCACAGCGGTGCGCCGCTGAACATGGGTGCATCGGCAGGCGGCGCGCCGGTGCAACACGACGCCAGCCTGCTCGATGCGGACGACGAGGCGTTTCAACGCGCGCTCGACAATGTCTCGAGCTCGCTGCTGAAGCATCTGGCCGATCGGGTGCAAAGCGCGCCGCTGCCGGGTGGAGATGCATCGACGCTGAAGTTGCATTTCGAGCATTGATGCGGGTTGGAAAACCAACCATCCATGTGATCACAACTCCCGCATTCGCGGGAGTTTTTTCATAGGTGTAGCAAACATCTCACGCCGAAAAATCGCCATAGCTATTCGGCCCGCGCTCACATAAAATTTCAATCAAAATACAAAACTCATAGCGCCAAATCACATGACGCCTTCCTCCAGCCCTTTGCTTCCCGACGCGCCCGAGCAAGCGTTCAGTCGGAGAACCTGCTTTCAGTTATTGGCCGGAGCACTGGCAGCGCCCGCAATGGCGCAGAACCGTGCGGGCAAGGGAGCAGCCGCCGCACCGCCTCCCCCAGCAGCCACAACTGCAGCGCCCGCTTCCACCGCCGGACGAATCGACAAACTTCCGCTGCATGTCCTGTTGATTGGCAACAGCAGCTATGCGCGCAACGCCGCCCTGCGCAATCCCGAGCGCGATGTTCAGTTGCTGGAAAAAGCCTTCACCGCACGCGGCGCGCGGGTGCGCAAACTGCTGGACCTGTCGGTCAACCAGCTCGAAAACGTCATCCCGTCGTTTCTCGCAAGTCTCGGGCCGCCGCCGTTCACCGTGTGGCTGGCCTACAGCGGGCATGCCGTACAGATCAACGGGCGCAACTATCTTCAAGGCATCGACTCCGATTTTTCCAACGCCGCAAAGGTGCGTGGGTTCGGCCTCGATCTGGATCGCGTGCAAGGGCTGCTCGAACGCGCAAGACCCGTTGCTGCCGTGCTGAGCGTCGACGCCTGCCGCAACAATCCCTTCGAGCCAGAAATGACCCGCGGGGCCGTGGAAGGCCTTGCGGCGCTGGAGCCGCGCGGCATGTGTGTGAGCTTCTCGACCGCGCCCTATATGCGTGCGCTCGATGGCGAGTCGGGCCAGAACAGTCCCTACGCCCGGGCCCTGGCCGATGCCTTGCCGGGCAAGCAAAGCAAGCCGCTCGACACCATCCTGCGAGAAACCGCCAACGCCGTATACCGCAGCACCGCCCAGCGTCAGATTCCGGAATATCGATCGTCACTGCGCGGCGAATGGTGGTTCGAGGCCGACGCGGTGGCGCTGCGCGAGCTCGATGCGTCACCCACCACCGCGGGCCCG
>CALMCS010000301.1 GCA_937862875.1 uncultured Comamonadaceae bacterium | reverse complement strand
TGACCGGCCACAAGTGGGGCAGTTTGGGGTGGCCATCGGGGACCTCGGTCAGCGATTGGTCATCGACCGACAGCATGAAGTCCTCGCCGAACATCCAGCAGTTCTGGGCGACGATGCGATGCAATTGGCTGCGCTCTTTGAGCCGCTTCTTTGGCTCGGGATCGAACAGCACCGCCTCAATGCCGGTCAGGAACTTCAAGCGATCCGCCACGATCTTGGCGGAGCTGATGATCGACGACAGCGACACGTCGCGCAGCAGCTCGGCGAGCTCCTCCTGCTGGCGCTTTGGCAGCCGCAGCACTTCGTTCAAGATGACCTGCAGCTCCTCGGGGCTCTTCTCGATCGCCTGCCGGAGCATCCGAAGCTGGAAAGACTTGTTCTGCGGGGCGGAGCTGCCGAACTCGGGCAGATTCTTCGCGACGCTGACGGCCACGATCTCAAAAACTTGCCGCTCGACCTCTTCCACGCGCGTGGTCGGATCGCCGTCGAAGGGATACACCTTCTCCGTCTTCCATTCCTCGACGTAGCTGCGCGCCTCCATGGCGGAGCGCTGCCGGAAGTAGTCCTTAATCGTCTTCTGGGCCTCGTCAATGGCCGCCACGACCGGCGTCTGCATCTCCGCCAAGTCAACGGTCCCCTCCTTCTGCGCGACCGTCAGATAGGAGGATTCGAGATAGGCCGTGAACTGGAAGTCGCCGATGTGAAATCGACGATCAACCTGCACCAGCGGGAAGCGCTTCTCGTTGCAGAGAAACAGAGCCCGGTTGGACAGCCCCTTCCACTCAACGATCTCGAGCCGGACGGGATGCGTCTTTCCACCGGCTTCGATGTCGGTCAGGTTGATGGCCTTCCGGCTGGCGATCATTTGGGCCGGATCAATGCGCTTGCCGCCAATGGTCACATTGACATCGGGATAGTCGGCCAAATAAAGGGCGAAGACTTCGGCCAATACGTGAATGCCGGCGTCGCTCACAAACGAGCGGAAATCCTTGTGGGGATCGGAAATAGTCAGGGTGACGCCAGTATCAGTCGGCTTTGAGACTTCAACCTCATCGGAGATATTCACATGGCGAATGTCGTTGGCCGACATCGTGATCGAATACTTCCAAAGCTTCTCGTCGCGCTTGTATGTGACAGCCCATTCAGCGCGGGTTCCAATGGCGAATGCCTTGAAACGCCCGCGCCCCTCTTGGCCGTGCAAGAACCTTCCGGTTTCGGTGGAGCCTCCTGGCTTCTTCCATGACCCGCCGAGGCGCCGAAAGAACTCTGGCGCCCTTGCCCTGGGAATTCCGTTGCCATCGTCTCGGATGATGACTTCCGAGAGGGTATCCATCTCGTTGTGCCCAAACGAGACAGAAAGGCGGCCGGCATCCGCGTCCAGGCCGTTCCAAATAAGTTCAGCCAAGGCCTGCACTGGCTTCGCGCGAGTGATTTTTTCTAAGAAGTCCGACTGGACCTCGACCGGATACTGTTGCTGGGCCATGGCGAATCTCCCTTTTTTGCCCATATTTTCGCTCGGATACGGTCTGCCATGGGTCGGGCGACAGCTGAGAGGCCGCTTCCAGGCAACTCATTCGATCCTGCGAAAGACGATTCAGGGGCGGAAGTTCCAGTTCACCCGAGCCGCGACCGGTCATTCGCAGCCAGGCGGCAGGCGCCGGCCGGCGAGTCCCCGGTCTCGAGGCTCAAGCGGTCGTAGCCGGCGGCCTGCATCGAATGAGAGGTGACGGCTGCAGCGAACGTTCAGGTGGCCATGGGCGAATGACTCTGACCAGTCTTGAGCTGCCCCCAGGATCTCAGGTATCGCCTAGCATCCGGAGCCGTCGATGGCAATCGGACGATGAAGTCACGCTGCTGGGCTGCAGGCAGTCATTGACTACCTGAAAAAATAGCTGCGCTCAGCCCTTGACGGCAGTGCACCTGGCTCGGCTTAGAAGTCCCGACGCCTACGGCTATTGCAACTTTTCTTGCTTCAGCGGAGGCTCGTAACCCGGCGCGATTGTCGCGTTGGAGGATCCGTAGAGGGACAACGGATCTTGAAGCCAAAGCGCGTACTCAAGACCTTGGAGGCGATGGTCGGGAGAGCAGTCAACGTTCCATCTTCTGAGCATGTAGCCAGCGTTGGCTGAGCGAACTCTGACCGTAAACACGCCGTCTTGCATCGGATAGTCCATTTGGACGATCTCTGGACGCGGGTGGTTTGGGTGCGGCACCAGTTTCAGTTCAATGATGCGGCTCCACTGGACATCTTGGTCTGCTCGTTCTTCCCGGCCGACTGGGCTGGTTTCGAGTACCTCTACGTCTTCCATCCGCGTCGGAACGAAGTCTGTGAAGTGATTCCTAAGCCGGTCAAAGGCGCGGACATGCCAGCGAACCCCGTTGTCGACCAGCGCTAGAGGCACGATCTCTCGACGTGTCTTGCCGCTGCTCACCGAGTGGTACGCCAGTGAGACGGCTTTGCCCCGGTGAATTGCACGGGTGATAGGAGCAAGGACCTCGACCGAGGGAGCGCTGAGGGTGGCGGGGAATTCGCAGGGGATGACCGGCGAGCTCGCTACATCCTGGACCAAGCTGAATCCCTGGGAGAGCGTCGCCAGCACGCGTAGCGGAGGGTGATCAAACAGCGGCTTGAACTTTGAGCTCGGCCGGTAGAGCTTGCCCGCGCTGTCGAAATCTAGGTTGTCTGGGGCCAGACCTCGATACATCGCAATGTCTCGGGTGGCGCCCGCCGGTGCTGTCTCGAACTTGGAAATGACGTCTGCTCGTCTGAGCTCACCAAGAAAGAAAAGGGTGAAGTCGATGTGCGACAGCCGCTCTCGCTGTATTCGGGTCAGCGCGTCCAAGGAGGGGGCCGTGTTTGGGCTGTTCTGGGATTCCATCCATGAATGATACCTATGCAGCCGCTCGAACCTCATCTCAAAAACCCTTTGATCTGATCAAAATGATCATGTATAGTGATTAAAACCATCTATAACTGGCATCGTGGTGATGTTGGTGAGGTGGGATTACAGAGGAGCCGATGGTGCTTGAACGGGTTGTTGACTACTTCTATCAGCGTGGACGGCTGCGGGGCGCGGGCCAACTTTTGACCAACGTGGCGGCGTACTGGTGCATGTTTGGCATCGTCGGGCAAGTCGTGACCGACGTGCCCGCCGCAATGCAG
>CALMCS010000300.1 GCA_937862875.1 uncultured Comamonadaceae bacterium | reverse complement strand
CAGCGCCTGCACAGCCGCAAGCTGCGCAGCTTTGCGGAAGTGGCGTTTCAGTAAATCAGACAGACGCAAGCGGGGCCTCACAACGGCCCCGCCACTTTCGTTGGTTAGCCCGCGGCGCGAATCATATCCACCGCCTTCTCGGCAATCATGATCGTCGGCGCATTGGTGTTGCCGCTCACAATCCGCGGCATCACCGAAGCGTCGACCACGCGCAGGCCCTGCACGCCGCGCACGCGCAGTTGTGCGTCGACCACGTCGAGCGGGCCGTTGCCCATGCGGCATGAACCGACCGGGTGGTAGATGGTGTCGGCGTAGTTGCGGATGAACTCTGTAATCTGTTCATCGCTGTGCGCGTTGGCCGAGTGTTCCATCTCCTGGCCGCCCCATTGCGTGAGCGCTGGTTGCTTGAGAATTTCACGCATGCGGTGCACGCCTTGCACCAGCTTGGTCATGTCGTCAGGGTTGGACAAGAACGCCGGATCGATCAGCGGAGGCACCAGCGGGTCGCCGCTGGCGAGCTTCACGCTGCCGCGGCTTTGGGGTTGCAGCAAACAGATGTGGCAGGAATAGCCATGTCCCCACACCGTCTTGCGACCGTGATCGATCAGCTTGCCGACCACGAAGTGCAGCTGCAGATCGGGCTCGCTCACATCGGCGCTGCTCTTGATGAAGCCGCCTGCTTCCGCAAAGTTGGTGGTGAGCATGCCCTTGCGGCGCGTGCGCCAGTCCACCACGCCGCGCAGCACATGCATCGCCCCGGCCATGGAGAGTCCGAACAGGTCCTTCAAGTGCGGGGCGTCCACCACCTGCACCACGTCGGGATGGTCGTGCAGATGCTCACCCACACCAGGCAGGTCGTGGACCACGTCGATGCCGAGGCGCTTCAGTAGTTCCGCATTGCCGATGCCCGACAACTGCAGCACCTGCGGCGACAGCAGCGCGCCCGCGCACAGCAGCACCTCGCGCGTGGCGCGTTCGGTGTGGATGGCGCCGTCGCGCAAGTACGCCACGCCGGTCGCGCGCTTGTGCTCGTCGAACAGAATGCGGGTGACATGCGCCTTGGTCACCACCTGCAGGTTGGGTCGGTGCAGATGCGGGGTGAGATAGGCCTTGGCGGCGCTGAAACGCTCGCCGTTGCGATGTGTGACCTGGTACAGCCCCACGCCTTCCTGCTGCGCGCCGTTGAAGTCGCGGTTGTGCACATGACCCGCCTGCACGCCCGATTCGACAAACGCGTTGCTCATGCGATGTGGCTGCAGCAGATCGGCCACGTTGAGCGGACCTCCCGCACCGTGAAATGCATCCGCGCCGCGCTCGTTGTTTTCGGAGCGCAGGAAATACGGCAGCACGTCGCGCCAGCCCCAGCCCGGGTTGCCCTGCTCGGCCCAATGGTCGTAGTCGCTGGGCAGGCCGCGTGAGTAGATCATCGCGTTCACCGAGCTCGATCCTCCCAGCACCTTGCCGCGCGGCTGGTACCCACGCCGCCCACCCAGCCCCGCTTGCGGCGTGGTGGCCAGGGCCCAGTTGTAGGCTCCGGTCTTGGCCATCAGCGCCAGCCCCGCGGGGCAATGGATCAATGCGCTTTTGTCGGGGCCGCCGGCCTCGATCAGGCATACGCGCACCGCTGGATCCTCGCTCAGTCGGCCGGCGAGAACGCTGCCAGCCGAACCACCGCCGATCACTATGTAGTCGAACATGTGACAGTTGCTCCCGGAGTGTTTGCGGTAGCGGCCGAGTTTGCCGATACCATTACGTCAGGTTTCGAGACAATTTTTTCCCTAGAAAGCACACTTTATATGACGATTTCAACCGTAGGCATCATCGGTGCAGGCACGATGGGTAACGGCATTGCTCAGGCATGCGCCGTTTCGGGCATCAACGTGGTGATGGTGGACATCTCCGACGCGGCCGTTCAAAAAGGTATTTCGACGGTCAGCGGCAGCCTGGATCGCCTGATCAAGAAAGAAAAAATCAGCGAAGCCGACAAGACCGCAGCGCTGGCCCGCATCAAGGGTTCGACCAGCTACGAAGACCTGAAGAGCGCGCAGATCGTGATCGAGGCGGCTACTGAAAACTTCGACCTCAAGGTCAAGATCCTCAAGCAAATCGACGCCATCGTCCCTGCGGACGTGATCCTGGCGTCCAACACCTCGTCGATCTCGATCACCAAGCTGGCCGCCATCACCAGCCGCGCCGACCGTTTCATCGGCATGCATTTCTTCAACCCCGTGCCGATGATGGCGCTGGTGGAAATCATTCGCGGCCTGCAGACCAGCGACGCCACGCACGACGCCGTGAAGGCCCTGGCCGAGG
>CALMCS010000299.1 GCA_937862875.1 uncultured Comamonadaceae bacterium | reverse complement strand
TTTGCCGGCTGTTGAGGCCGAAGCCCTCGTAGATCGTGCGAATCTGCGGCTCGGTCGCCTGCGGGTTGGCGAGGAAAATGCGGCTCGCGCAGCTCTCGATGATCGCGGGCGCGATGCTCGAATCCTTGATGTCGGCCAGCGACTGCGTGGCGAAGATGACGCTGACGTTCTTCTTGCGCAGCGTCTTGAGCCACTGCCGGATGCGGGCGGCAAACACCGGGTCATCCAAGAACAGCCAGGCTTCATCGAGGATCAACAGCGTGGGCACACCGTCAAAGCGCTCATCGAAGCGCGCGAACAGGTAATGCAGCACGGCCATGACAGCGGCCTTGCTGTGCATCAGCTCTTCCATCTCGAAGCACTGCACGGAACCAGAGCCCAGGCGATCCACATCCGCATCCAGCAGCTTGCCGTGCGCGCCGCCGAGCACATAGGGCGCGAGCGCCTGGCGCAGCGCATTGGATTGCAGCAGCACCGACAGGCCGGTCATGGTGCGCTGCTCCACCGGCGCACCAGCGAGGCTTCCCAGCGCCGACCAGATGGCCGCCTTCTCGTCGGGGCCGACCGCCACGCCTTCGTGCAGCAAGCGGCCTTCGATCCATTCGGCGGCCCAGGTGCGGTAGCCCTCGCGGTCGATGCGTGCGAGCGGCTGGAAGGCGATTTCTCCGTCCGTGCCCAGGTCGTAGTGCTCGCCGCCCAGGCCCAGGATGGTGGCGCGCATCGAGCGCCCCATGTCGAAGGCGAAGATGCGCGAGCCGCGATAGCGGCGGAACTGCATCGCCAGCGTGGCGAGCAAGACCGACTTGCCCATGCCGGTCGGCCCCGCGACCAGCGTGTGGCCCACGTCGCCGATGTGCGTCACCAGCCGGAACGGCGTGGCGCCATCGGTGCGCGTGACGATCAGCGGCGGGCCGTCGAGGTGGTCGTTCTTCTCCGGCCCGGCCCATACCGCCGACACCGGCATCATGTGCGCCAGGTTCAGCGTCGAGACGATGGGCTGGCGGACATTGGCGTATGCGTTGCCCGGAATGGACGACAGCCACGCATCCACGGCGTTGAGCGTTTCGGGGATGGTGACGAAGCCGCGCCCCTGGATGACGCGCTCCACCATGCGCAGCTTCTCGTCGGCCTTCGCCGGGTCGGCATCGAGCACCGTCACCGTGGCGGTGAGGTAGCCGAAGGCGACTTGATCGCTGCCCAGCTCCTGCAAGGCGGCATCGGCGTCGGCGGCCTTGTTGTTGGCGTCGGTATCGACCAGCGGGCTTTCCTGCTGGAAGATCGTTTCGCGCAGCAGCGCGATGACGTTCTTGCGCTTGGCGAACCATTGGCGGCGCAGGCGGCCGAGTTCCTTTTCCGCCTCGGCTTTGTCCAGGCAGAGAAAGCGCGTGCTCCAGCGGTAGGCGAAGCCCAGGCGGTTGAGGTCGTCCAGCAGGCCCGGCCAGGTCGAGGTCGGAAAGCCCCGCACCGACACCACGCGCAGATGCTGGTCACCCAGCATGGGCGCAAGGCCGCCGACTAGGGCGGAATCGGCCAGCAGTGCGTCGAGGTGGAAAGGCACCTCGGGCACGGCCAGCCGGTAGCGCCGCGTGGACACCGTGGCGTGAAGATAAGTCAGCGTCGCGGCATCGTCCAACCAGACGATTTCTGGCATCACGCCATCGAGCAGGTCGAAAACCCGATCCGTTTCTGCCAGGAAGGCGTCAAGCCGACCGCGCCAGTCCACACCATCGCCCGGCGCGTGCTCGTAGAGCAGCTTGGCTGCACGAGCGCGGGATTCCTCCGGCGGCAGATAGGCTAGCGTCAGGTGATAGCTGCTTTCGTAGTGGTTCCCCGATTCCTCAAAGGCAGCGCGGCGTTCTTCGTCCACCAGCCAGGACAGCGGTTCGGGAAAGTCGGAATGCGGATAGTCCGCGGCCGACTGGCGCTCGGCTTCCACGAACAGCGCCCAGCCCGAACCCAGCCGGCGCAACGCGTTGTTTAGCCGTGCCGTCGTGGCGATCAATTCGCCCTGCGTGGCGCTGTCCAGATCAGGCCCGCGAAAGCGCGCCGTGCGCTGAAACGAGCCATCCTTGTTCAGCACCACGCCCGGCGCGATCAGCCCAGCCCAGGGAAGCCAGTCGGCCAGCAAGGCGGGCCGCTGGCGGTATTCGGCAAGGTTAAGCATGGCGGCGTCTCCTACACGTCCAGCAGCGGCTTGTGCTTGATGTGCCGGGCGAAGACCTGCATGAACTGCGGATCGACCCTCGCGCCCCACACGGCCAGCGAGTGACCGACGATCCAGAGCACTACGCCAGGAATCCAGAGTTGCAGGCCCAGCCCGACGGCAGCGGCTAGCGTGCCGTTGGCAATCGCCACCGTGCGCGGTGCGCCGCCCATCAAGAGCGGCTCGGTCAGCGAGCGATGTAGCGGCACCTCGAAGCCGGCCGCGAAGCTATCCGGGCCACTCATACGACAGCCCCGCCGGAGAAGCTGAAGAACGACAGGAAGAACGAGGACGCGGCGAACGCGATGCTCAAACCGAACACGATCTGGATCAGCTTGCGAAAGCCGCCCGACGTGTCGCCGAAGGCGAGCGCGAGGCCCGTGGCGATGATGATGATGACCGCGACGATGCGTGCCACCGGCCCCTGAATCGACTCCAGAATGGATTGCAGCGGGCCTTCCCACGGCATCGAGGAGCCGGATGCCTTCGCCGTGCCCGCCGTCATCAGCATGACTGCGGCCAGCAGCAGGCCGTGGTGCGCGGGGCCGGCCAGCCGCCGCAGGCGTGCGATGGTTGAAACCGGATTTACGGAATTACGGAAAGCGTGAACGTGCATCTGCGTCATGGCAGTTCTCCAGGTAGGTCAAGGGACGAGGAAGGCGCAGCGGCATCGGCTGCGAGAGGAACCGGCATCAGCTCGGGAAACGGTGTTTCCAGCGCGTCCGCCAGGCGATAGCCGGTGCCGTCGAAACCGACGACACGGGCGATGCTTTCGACGCGGCGCTTGCGGCCACGCCCGGCGATGTGGATCACGACGTTGACCGCCTCGGCGATCAGCGCACGCGGTGGGTTCACCGCCACTTCAAGAATCAACTGTTCGAGGCGCAGCAGCGCGCCCAGCGCGGAACCGGCGTGGATGGTGGCGATGCCGCCGGGGTGGCCGGTGCCCCACACCTTAACCAAGTCCAGGGCTTCGCCGCCGCGTACCTCGCCGACGATCACGCGGTCGGGGCGCAGGCGCATCGTGGCCCGCACCAGCTCGGTCATAGACACGACGCCAGCGCGGGTGCGCAGCGGCACATGGTCGCGGGCTGCGCATTGCAGCTCGATGGTGTCTTCGAGCACAAGCACGCGGTCGCCCGTGGCGGCGATCTCCGCAAGCAAGGCATTGGCGAGTGTGGTTTTGCCGCTGCTCGTCGCCCCGGCGATCAGGATGTTCTGGCGCTCACGCACGGCGCGGCGCAGGAACTCGGCCTGGCCTGTGGTCAAGATGCCGTCGGCCACATAGCGATCCAGCCCGATGATGCTCACGGCGCGCTTGCGCAGCGCGAAGGCTGGGCCGGGCGCTGCGGGCGGCAAGATGCCCTCGAACCGCTCGCCGGTTTCGGGCAGCTCGGCGGTCAGCAGCGGCCGCCCGCGATGCACCTCTGCGCCGACGTGCGCAGCCACCAGCCGGATGATGCGTTCGCCATCGTCTTGGGACAGCTCCACGCCCAGCGGCATGCGGCCCGATGACAACCGATCCACCCATAGGGTGCGGTCGGGGTTGAGCATGATTTCCACCACGTCGGGGTCGGCCAGCGCAGCGGCGATGACTGGCCCCATTGCCGTGCGCAGCATCTGGATACGGCGATCCAGAGAGGTTGCGGCGGATGAGAGTTCGGGCGGGGTTTGCGGAATGGCGCTCATGAGGCACGCTCCTGCGCTTCAGCCAGTGCCTCCGCGTCATCCATTCGCGCCGGGTCTGGGTGCAGTTCTTCCACAACGTCGCGCACCAGGCTGCGGCCACGCAGCAGGTGGCGGCCGAGCCGCTCCACGAATTGCTCGAAACGCGCTTTGCCTTGGGCGCGAGCTGCGTCCTGATGGGCTTCGGGAATCGGGGTGCTGACGGTCAGGAAGTAGCGGATGAACAGCGCCAGTGTTTCGATCTGGATGTTCTGGTCGCGCTCCATGCGCTCGGCCTGCCGCGACAGGCGATCGAGCCGCTTGGCGATGGCCGCCTCGCGCTGGTCGCCAGCATCGGGCGATAGCCACGACGCGAGCGCCGCCGCGACAATGGACGACTTGGACACGCCTTTCTTGGCGGCCAGTTCTTCGAGACGCTTGGCGTGCTCGGGCTGAATGAACAGATTGAGGCGGTATTGGCTCATAAGTCGATTCCGTCGTTGGGGTCGAGGGAAGCCAGCCGGGCCGTGCGCTGCATGGCCGGGTCGAGCTGGCCGGGAAGCGGCAGCGGCAGGTCGTCGTCGTCATCGAGCAGAGTCAGGTCATGGCCGGCGAGCAGCGGTTCGGGGCTGTATTCGCTGACTTCGGATAGCTCCGGCTGTCGGCGTGGGCCGCCGTCATCGGCGGTGCCTGTGCCATCGCCGGACAGGCCCGCAGCCCGGACCGTTGACACGGCTGGGATCGATAGGCCGCTCCAGTCGTCGGGCCGGGCCGGTGGCGCGTCCGCGTATTGCCCGGCCGCGAGCACAGGCGGCGGTAAAACGCGGTTCTTGAAATTCGCGTCGGCGTAGTAGCGCAGCTTCTTGGCCTTGATCGGTGCCACGCTGGACACCATCACCACAGCTTCCTCAGTCGGAAGCTGCATCACTTCACCGGGCGTCAGTAGCGGGCGGGCCGTCTCCTGCCGCGACACCATGAGGTGCCCCAGCCACGGTGCCAATCTGTGCCCGGCATAGTTGCGCTGCGCGCGCAGTTCGGTAGCGGTGCCAAGCGTTTCGGAGATCCGTTTCGCAGTGCGTTCATCGTTGGTGGCGAACGTCACGCGGACATGGCAGTTATCCAGAATCGAATGGTTCTGGCCGTAGGCTTTGTCGATCTGGTTGAGCGATTGGGCGATAAGAAAACTGCGGATTCCGTAGCCCGCCATGAAGGCAAGCGCCGTCTCGAAGAAGTCCAGGCGGCCCAGCGCCGGGAACTCATCGAGCATCAGCAGCAGCTTGTGGCGGCGTTCGATGCCGTCGCTGCCGTCGAGCGATTCGGTGAGCCGTCGGCCGATCTGGTTGAGGATCAGGCGAATGAGCGGTTTCGTCCGCGAAATATCCGAAGGTGGCACTACCAGATAAAGCGACACCGGATGCTCGGACGCGATCAGGTCGGCGATACGCCAGTCGCAGCGCGAGGTGACTTCGGCCACCGTGGGGTCGCGGTAGAGGCCCAGGAACGACATGGCGGTGCTCAACACGCCGGAACGCTCGTTGTCCGACTTGTTGA
>CALMCS010000298.1 GCA_937862875.1 uncultured Comamonadaceae bacterium | reverse complement strand
ACCGACGGCATCCGTGCCGAGGTGGAGTGCCACCCCATTCCGGACATCAACTTCAACCTCGCACCGGGTGAGCCCGACCGTGCCTGGAAGAAGCTGACCACCTTCGAGGCCGACCTGTACGGCCTCAAGGGTACGGCCATGTTCATGGATCTGGACGTGGTGGTCGTGGGAAGTCTCGACGACTTCTTCACGCTGCCCGGTGACTTCCGCATCATTCACGACTACCCGCGTTTCTGGCGCTTTGGCGAACGCATCGTGGGGAACTCGTCGGTGTACCGCTTTCAGCTCGGTGCCCATGCAGATGTACTCGCATACTTTCGCAAAAACTCGAAAGAGATGCGCGAAAAGTACCGCAACGAGCAGGAATATCTTTCGCATTTCCTGCACAAGCAAGGCAAGCTCCAATACTGGCCCGCGGCCTGGTGCCCCAGTTTCAAGTACTACTGCATCCCCACCTGGCCTACCAACTACTGGAAAGAGCCCGTGCCGCCGAAAGACGCGCGCATTGTCATTTTCCACGGCGAATGCAACCCGCCCGATGCCCTGGCCGGCAAGCGCAACAAGCGCTTCCGCCATATCGAGCCTGCACTCTGGGTAGAGAAAGCCTGGATCGGCGATTCAACGCACTGACTGACTTCCAGGAAGTAACCTAAAGAAAAGCGCTGTAGCAGCAACCTGCTCAGCGCTTTTTTCTTTGGATGCTCGCGTCGAGCGCTCCGGTTCGACCACTCATGGCGGTTGGATGCGTTTTTCCTCGAACTTGCCATGATCGATTTCCTGCGAAACCCACCCTTTCAAAAGCCATCGCCACGATGGTTTTTTGGGCCAACCTCATGCCAGCAATGCCTTCTCCATCTTCGCCGTGGACGACGTGCCGCTGAACCCACCAAGCCAACTGCGCAATGCGGCATCCGTCAGAGGATGCGAATGCCGCAGCGACTCATTGAGCAATACGTTGAGCAGCGATCCCAGGTTGGGCGTCTTGTGATCGAACGACGGCAGCATATGCACGAGCACGCCAATGACCGCAGCAGGTGCGAGCGTTGCCGCGTCGGTGAAGGATGCAGCCCAGCGCTTGAGAACAACGGCACAGGCACAGGCGGCCAGACCTTTTGCCGCCGTCGCGACATCAATGCGCGAAGGAATCGCCGTCGCGAATAGCTCGCTGGCCTGCGCGCGCAATTCGGTCTGCTGTGCACCGAGGCCCAGGCCCAGAAGTTGCACGGTCTCGGCCGTCCATTGTCCGGGGTGTTTAGCAAGAGCTCGTAAAACGGCGGGGGCGCGATGCTCCGATGCGTAGATCAAAGCAGCGTTGAGCAAATCTATACCCAGTGGAATGAGCGTCAGCGTGGACGCGGGGGTTGCCAAGCCAAGTTCGGCAATCAACAACTCATTACCGCCTCGACCCTTGCCCACCTCATCTGGCTGATCGCATCGGATCAACGCGGGATTCACGCAGGATGGCTCGGCGATCCAATCCGTTCGGATTTCCGGCGACCAGTAAACCCATTGGGGCTGCCCGCTGGCATTGAGCGTGTCAGAGCCATTGGCAATCCACTCTATGCGAAGCTGCTCCGTCAACATGGGCCACTCTCCACCCATTTTCTCAAGCGCCTGCGCGCGCTGTTCCGGGTGCACGCGCCACAAGGCACCACTGCGATCTGCGGGCAACAAATCCGTGCCCTTCCCTATGCTTTGAAGACGAGCCAACAAGCTGTCCAATTCCACCCAGCCGAGGCTATCAGTGGGCGTGGCAAGCAGCGGGCGGCGTGGCGTGCTGCCCTGGAGCATCGCGGCCACCTCACGCAGACGCGTGACAAAACTGGGAAGTGCTGAATGCTCCTCCTCGGGAGGGCGCGGCTGGCGCTCATCGCCAAACTGCGAGAATCTTTGCGGCAAAAACTCCGTCTCGGGCGCAACGGCCACGAGTAAAAGCGCCGCAGGATAGTGACCATCATCGCGCGCATACACGCTGCTGGCCCGCTTGGCGAGGGGTGCCAATATCTTTGCCACGTTCTCAGCCATCGCCAGCCAGGCGAGCGCCAGTTCAAACTCCATCGCGTCTTCCGGTTGCTCCAGAAGCGCGGCGTAGCGATCGAACGCGTCGCCATCCGTCCAGGGAACAAGCAACTCCGGCACAGGAGGGCCGCTCACCGAATTCCCCGCCACGCGTTCAGGCGCAGCGTTGTCCTCGCGCCCTTTCGCAGAGGATGGGGATGAAGGTTGCAGTTCCGCCATCACCGCGGGAGCCAGCGAATCACGATAGGCGTCTATCAGCGCTGGCTGTTCAAGTCGGTTCAGAACTTTGATGACCGCGCGC
>CALMCS010000297.1 GCA_937862875.1 uncultured Comamonadaceae bacterium | reverse complement strand
AGAAGCCTTCGCCCACAACGCCGCAAGAGCCGACGCGCGCCGTGTCGTGCCCGCCACCACCTCGCGCGAGACGCCGGACACCGTCACCAACAGCGAACGGCGCATCTCGCGTGTGCGCGCGGCAGTCGCACCCAGCGGCCAGGCGCGGCACGACTGGCAGATCGGCGTGGAACTGGCCCGTGCACTGGAACCCACACTGCGCCCCGGCAAGCCCAGCCTGTTTGCCTACGACACACACCACGCCGCCCTCGGCGCAGAGGCCATCTGGAACGAACACCGCGAAAGCACACGCGGACGCGATCTGGACATCACCGGCCTGAGCTGGCCCATGCTCGACGAACGCGGCCCACAGCAATGGCCCTTGCCCGAAGGCGCGAGCAGCGGCACCGCAAGGCTCTACACCAACGGCAACTTCCCCACCGCCGACGGCCGCGCACGCTTTGCCGCGCAGCCATGGCAACCCCTGGCCGAGCCGCGCGATGTGCGCTACCCGTTCAGCCTCAACACAGGCCGCATGCGCGACCATTGGCACGGCATGAGTCGCACGGGTTTACTCGGCCGCCTGTTCGCCCACGAGGCCGAACCGCAACTGCAAATGCACCCGCAAGACCTCGCGCGGCTGCAGCTCAAGGCCGGCGATCTGGTGCACGTCACCAGCCGCCACGGCGCGATCGTGCTGCCCGCCCAACCCGACGCACAACAGGCTCCCCACCAGGTGTTTCTGGCCATGCACTGGGGCGGCGAATACCTGAGCGGTCGCAGCTCCACGGGTCAGCCACTGGCCGGCGTGAACGCGCTCACCACCTCGGCCCACTGCCCCGTTTCCAAGCAACCGGAACTCAAGCACGCGGCAGTGAAGGTCCTCAAGGCGCAGATGCCCTGGACCTGCCTGGGCATGGCCTGGTTGCCGCAGGCCGACGTGCTGGCAACGCGAGAAGCACTGGCCGCATTGATGCGCGAATTCGACTTCGCCAGCTGCGTGCTGTTCGGCAACGCCGTATCACTGGCCGACGCCGCGCAATCGCGCACCGGCGTGCAGTTTCGCGCAGCGGCCTACGAACCGCCCGATCCGCAGCTGATCAAGCGACTGACGGAGCTGCTGCAGTTGAACGACCCCAAAGCACTGCGCTACGTGGATGCGCGACGCCAGTGCAGCCGCACGCTCAAACTCGCGCGGCATGGCGAGCACGACTGTCTCGACAGTTTTCTGCTCTGCGGCGACGCCAGCGCAGGCCAATGGCTGGCCGACCTGCTCAAAGCCGAGCAACCCACCAAGCCCTACGGACGCATGCTGCTCGCCTCGGGTGCACAAGCGCCCAGCAACGCGGCCCCCACCCGCTCGCGCCAAATCTGCGCCTGCGTGAACGTGAGCGAACAAGCCATCACGCTGCACCTGCAAAAACACGCCGAAGGCGATGCAGCGCAGCGCCTGAATGGACTCAAGAACACGCTGGGCTGCGGCACCGGTTGCGGCTCGTGCATTCCCGCGCTCAAGCAACTCGTGAACGACGTGCAGCCGCAAGCCGAGGGCATGGCGGCTTGAGTCACCTGTCGATCCATACCGCACACACAGACATACATACAAACAAACAAGGAGACCCGCACCATGAAACACAGCTCGCTTGAATTCGCATTGCCAGGACGCTGCTACCTCGTAGGCGCAGGGCCTGGGGACCCGGAGCTGCTGACCCTCAAGGCACTCAAGGCCATTCAAATGGCCAGCGTGCTGCTGGTGGACGATCTGGTATCCGACGACATCGTCGCCCTGGCCCCGGCCAGCGCCCGCATCGTGCACGTAGGCAAACGCGGCGGCCGCACCAGCACGCCCCAGGCCTTCATCGAACAACTGATGCTGATGGCCGCACGCGAAGGCGAAACGGTGGTGCGATTGAAAGGCGGCGACCCCTTCATCTTCGGCCGAGGCGGCGAAGAGGCTGCACACCTGCGCGCGGCGGGCGTGGCGGTGGAAGTGATCAACGGCATCACCGCAGGTTTGGCCGCCCCCACCTCACTGGGAATTGCACTGACGCACCGCGACCACGCGCATGGCGTCATGCTGGTCACAGGCCACCCGAGGCCCGGCGAGGCGGCAGTGGATTGGTGCGAAATCGGCCGCACGGCCCACTCAGCACGTCTCACTTTGGTGGTCTACATGGGAGTGGGCTCGGCGCAGGAGATTCAGGCCGGATTGCTGGCGGGGGGCCTGCCTGCGCAGACGCCGGTGGCGCTGATTCAACACGCCAGCCTTCCCGAGCAGGCGCACTCCATCACCGAGCTGGGGGGCCTGCTGCAGACGCTGCAGGAGACAGGTTTGGGTAGTCCCTGTGTGTTTGTGATTGGTGATGTGGTTGGGGCCGCATTGAACGATAGTGAGCACCACATCTACCATCCGCTCCTTTGCGAACTGCAGTAGCGCCACAGCCATCTGAACAGGCTGGCCACCACAATCGCCATCGATTGAGCTGCCTACATTTACATACGCAAAAGCACTCACCAACCATCATTCTCTTACCTTAGCTCAAACCGTCTCAAGCGCTCCGTCGTCAGGATTCCTCACTCACCAGAACGAGAGAGAAAGGGAATCCACATGACCGGCAAACCAGCGGCCAGACGAGACGACAAGACCCTCAAGGGCGGGCCCATCACCCAGGGTTCGCGCAATGTGTTCATCGGCACGGCGGGCGGCGTCGCCTGCTCGACCTGCCCCAACGGCGTCGCGCCCGAGGGCAATCCCGTCAATCCGCTGCTGGGCGCCAAGATACAAGCCGGTGAAGTCGATCTGGCCCTGCCCGGGCCCATGCCCTTCGTCGTCTCGCGGGACTACTCCAGTTATCAAACGGATACGCCCGCACCCGTTGGCCTGCTCGGTCCGGGTTGGTGGTTGCCTACTGAATCTTCGGTGCTGCAAACCGACGATGCGCTGACGCTCAACGATACGAAGGGCCGCAGCATCCGCTTCGAGCCTTTGGCGCCTGGCGAATCCGCTTTCAGCCGCAGCGAAAGCCTCTGGATCGTGCGCGGTGGCCTGGAGACGCTGGAAGACACATTGGCCTTTCGCCTGCACACCGCGTGGTCCGCCTTGCATATCGACGACCGGCGCAATCCATCTCTTTTCTTCATCAC
>CALMCS010000296.1 GCA_937862875.1 uncultured Comamonadaceae bacterium | reverse complement strand
CCGATCTGATGCGGCGCGTGCAGTGCGAGACGTGAGCCGAGAGATGTGAACAGTTGACGGGTCGACGCTCAGGCTTTGGATGAAGCGAGTGCGGCCTCGATGTCCGCCGCCAGAGCGCCAGGCTTGGTCTTGGGTGCGTAGCGACCGATGACCCGGCCATCGCGGCCGATCAGGAACTTGGTGAAATTCCATTTGATGCTCTTCGTGCCGAGCACGCCCGGGGCCTGGGCCTTGAGCCAGTCGTAGAGCGGAATGGCGTTCGGGCCATTCACATCGACCTTGGACATCATGGTGAAGTCGACACCGTAATTCTTCTCGCAGAACGCACCGATCTCCAGATTGCTGCCCGGATCCTGCTTGCCGAACTGGTTGCACGGAAACCCGAGCAACACCAGTCCGCGCGCCGCGTACTGCTTGTGCAATTCCTCGAGGCCCGCGAATTGCGGCGTGAAGCCGCAGGCGCTGGCCGTGTTCACGATGAGCAGCACCTGCCCACGGTAGTCCGCCAGACGCAGGGGCGTGCCATCGATGCGCGCGGCTTGGAAGTCGTCAATGCTGCTCATGGTGTCGCTTTCGTTTCGGTGGGCGCAGGAGCGGTTTTGGCGCGTCGCGGCCATGCCGACCAGGCCGCCGCGATCAGGATCAATGCGCCGCCGGCAAAGCTGCGCGCGTCCAGTTGCGCAGCGCCGAGCAAGACCGAGGATACGCTGGCAAAAGCCACTTCGCTCAACATCACCACCGCCGTGACCGATGCGGCGAGGCGCGAGGCCCCGTATTGCAGCGCCCAGTTGCCGATGAACAGCACCACGGCGAGCAGCGCGGCGGTCACCACCCATGTCTCATTGGGCGCGGGAAAGGCCGGCACGAGGCCGAGTTTGCCGCCCACGATCGCCGCGATCACCGCCGTGATCATGCAGCCGCCAAACATCACGAACATGCGTGCCTGTCCGGGCGTGGCGTGCATGCGGCGCAGCGTGACGTTGGTGAACGCGAAAGAGAAGCCGCCAAACAAGGCCAGCCAATCGGCCAGCGTGAGGGCCGAGAACAAGCGGCCCAGGCCGCCTTCCTTGGGCCAGATGACGAGAAACACGCCGCAGAATGCCAACAGCAAACGCCCGATGGCGGCCGGCGTGGGTCGCTCGCCGAGGATCTTCCAGGCCAGCAGAATCGCCCAGGCGGGCATGAGATAGAACAGCAGAATCACGCGCACCACGTCGCCGATGGTGATCGCCCAGTTGAACGAGACATTGTTCAGCCCTGAGCTGAGGGCCAGCAGCCACAGCCCCGGGTGGTCCTTGATCTGCTTGAGAATGCCCGGTCGGAACAGCAGCAACACGATCAGCACGCCGGCGTACATCACCGCCGTGGCCCAGAGCGGGTGCAGGCCCGCGTCGTTCATCTGCCGAAACGGCCACCACGTCAGCCCCCAGACCAGGGCGTTGAACAGCAGGGCAAAAACCGGCAGGGGCGAGTGCATGTCGTGATGGATTCTTCGGATGGGGTCAGGGCGCAGCCGCGCCCACGCGCGCTGGCGTGCGTCCGCTTCCACGCCAACGCAGTTTCAGTTCAACTCAGTTCAGTCCAGCGCGGTTCAGTTCAGTGGTGGTCGCGGCGCGCGGCCTCGAGCAGGGCATTGACTTCGTCGGGGTAGGTGCTGCAGTTGCGTTTGTGCCAGCGCCCAATCAGCCACATGATGCCCGCAACGACGATGCCAAACACCGTGATTGCGCCAAAGGCAGACAGCCCGAACTTGGTCGACAGCGCATAGAACGCGCCGAGCGCCAGAATGCAGGCCTGTTCGTTGAAGTTCTGCACGGCGATCGAGCGGCCCGAGCCCATCAGGTTGGCACCGCGGTGCTGCAGCAGCGCATTCATCGGCACCACCAGGAAGCCGCCCAGCCCGCCCAGAATGATCAGGAAGGGAATCGCCAGCCAGAGCGTGTCGATGAAGTTCATGAGAATCACCAGCAGGCCCATGGCGATGCCGAGTGGAATCACCTTGGTCGCGCCGTCGAGTCGCATGCGCACGGACGCCAGCACCGCGCCGGCGGCGGTGCCGATGGCGACCACGCCGACCAGTGCAGAGGCCTGCGTGGTGCTGTAGCCCAGCGCCGCGGCGCTCCAGGCCAGCACGATGTAACGCAGATTGCCGGACACGCCCCAGAACAGGGTCGTGGTGGCCAAGGAGATTTGGCCCAGCTTGTCTTGCCACAGGCGGCTGTTGCAGCTCCAGAAATCGGGCAGCAGCTCGAGCGGGTTGCGCGGCATGGGGCGCATCACCGCATCGGTGCGCGGGATGCGCAGGTTGAACCAGGCGGCGAGCGCGTAGAGCGGCACCAGCGACAGGATCGCGGCCTGTGCAGGCAGCTCGATGCCGAGGTCCACGCCCGGCATGTCGAAGTCGAGCAGCACACCGGACAGATGTGGTCCGACCAGTTGGCCGCCCAGCAGCACACCCAGAATGATGGAGGCGATGGTCAGGCCCTCGATCCAGCCGTTGGCGCGCACCAGTTGGGACGGCGGCAGCAGTTCGGTGAGGATGCCGTATTTGGCCGGCGAGTACGCCGCAGCGCCGAGGCCGACCACGGCATAGGCGACCAGCGGGTGGTGACCGAACAGCATCATCAGACACCCCACGACCTTGATCGCATTGCTGATGAACATCACCTTGCCCTTGGGCATGGAGTCGGCAAACGCGCCCACGAAGGGCGCGAGCACCACGTAGAACAGCGCAAACATGGGAACCAGAGCGGCACGTTGCCACTCGGGGGCACCGCCGGTGCGCAGCAACTCGACTGCGGCAACAAACAGGGCATTGTCCGCCAGCGAGCTGAAAAACTGCGCCGACATGATGGTGTAGAAACCGCGCTTCATTGTGTCGATGGACCGTTCACTCGGCGTTGAGGACTGTGACTCTGGAGATCATGACGGCCATGCCATCGCAATGCCACGCCGAGCTCGAACCGAGCATCGGAGGAGTGTGGCGCGGTGCGCCTGGGCTGTGTCGAGTGAAACTCATCTTGCAAAATAAATGAAAACAGGCCCCGGCTGGAAATATCAGTAGAACTGATGCACAGAAAATAATCCGAACAGTCTGCTGTGCGACGGGCGGTTATATCACGCAGATCACCCCCAGCGATGACAGAATGCCCACCTTTGGCTCCGTAGAAACACCGTCATGCCCCGTCCCATACAAGCGACCATTCACACCGCTGCAGTGCAGCATAATCTGGCGCGCGCGCGCCGAGCGGCGGTGGACGCGAATGTCTGGGCGGTGGTGAAAGCCAATGCATACGGACATGGTATCGAGCGGGTCTTTGACGCCCTGCGCGCCGCCGACGGTTTTGCACTGCTGGACCTGGATGAGGCCCAACGCGTGCGCCAACTCGGCTGGCGTGGTCCGATTCTGCTCCTCGAAGGAGTATTTGAGCCGCGCGATCTGGAACTCTGCTCGCGCCTCGGTCTCTGGCACGCCGTGCACTGCGACGAGCAGATCGACTGGCTCGCCGCCCACAAGACCCAGGTGCCGCACCGCGTCTTCCTCAAGATGAACTCCGGCATGAACCGCCTCGGCTTCACGCCCGAGCGCTTTCGCCCGGCCTGGGCGCGCCTGAATGCGCTCCCACAGGTGGACGAGATTTCGTTCATGACCCATTTCAGCGACGCCGACGGCCCGCGCGGGATCAACCATCAACTTCAGATTTTTCTGGAAACCACCCGTGACCTGCCGGGCGAGCGCACCATCAGCAACAGCGCCGCGACCCTGCTGCGCGGCACGGAAGCCAACGTGCACGGCGACTGGGTGCGCGCCGGCATCGTGCTGTACGGCAGCTCGCCGGACTTTCCGCAGCGCAACATCGCCGACTGGGAACTGCAGCCCACGATGTCGCTCACCGGCCGCATCATCGGTGTGCAGCACCTGAAACAGGGCGACACCGTCGGATATGGCTCGCGCTTCACCGCCGACGGCCCGATGACGATTGGCGTGGTCTCCTGCGGCTATGCCGACGGCTACCCGCGCCATTGCGACACCGGCACCCCGGTGCTGGTGAACGGCGTGCGCACCCGCGTCGTGGGGCGCGTGAGCATGGACATGCTCACGGTGGACCTCACTGGCGTCCCCGGTGCGGGCATGGGCTCGGAGGTCACGCTCTGGGGCAAGGCCGCCAACGGCGCGGTGCTGCCGATCGACGAGGTGGCGCAGGCAGCGGGCACCGTCGGCTACGAGCTGATGTGCGCCGTGGCACCCCGCGTGCCGGTCGTGGTCGAGTAACGCGGCTCATGTCGATGGGCTAGGATGTGTCCGCATATGGGCACTTCCACGCACCGACGCAAACTCCGTTCATCCAACTGGCGCCGCATGCGCGCGCCATTGCGTGAGGACTTTCACCAAACGCTGCGTTCGCAGAAGCGACAGGCCTGGCATGGCTGGGTGATTGGCGCGTTCATGATGCTGGTCATGTGGTCCGTGTCGCATTTTCAGTGGATGCTGTCCGGCGACGGCTCCCTGGCGATTCGCTACCTCATCACGCTCGGCACGGGGTATCTGGTCTATCTGCTGGTGCTGCACCAATGGTCGCGGTGGATCCTGCTGCGCGAGCAGAAGCACCGGCAAAAGCACCGCGACGCCGATGGCGGGGTGGACGGGGGTGATGCGCTGGATGTGGTCGATCTCCTGACCAGCGGCGGCCGCTCGGGCGGATCCACCCCCTCCAGCGGCGGCGGCGGAGACTTCGGCGGTGGTGGCGCGTCCGGCGGGTTCGACGACGGCGGAGCCTCCGCCGATGTTCTGGGCGACGTGGTTTCCGGTTCGCTGGAGGCCGCAGCGGGGGCGGACGAGGGGGCTATCGTCGTGGTGCCGGTGGTCGCGATCTTTCTGTTCTTCCTGGCCCTGGTGTTCGGCGCCGGCGCATTGATGCTGTTGTATTTCGGTACCGACGTGCTGCTGGCCGTGGCGGTCGAGCTGGCGTTTTCTGTGGCGACGGCCCGGGCGCTCATGGGCGCGGAGCGTGCCGGCTGGATCACGGTGGCCCTGCGCCTGACCTGGAAGCCGCTGCTGGGCGCGTTGCTCTGCGCCGTGGTGGTCGGGGCGGCGATCGACTTTTTCGTGCCGGAGGCGCAGTCCTTCTCTCAGGCCCTGCACATGGTGAAAACGCGTTGATGGGGGGCACAGAATCCAGCTGAGGAGGGCGTTAACCCCTACCGCACATGCGGATATCTGGATGTTTCAAAAGCCGCTTCCAGGCTAGTCACCACAGCGAGTTCGGCCTTATTTGCCGTCTTCTCGCGAGGAAACCACGCCGCGATAGCCATTTGAGTGATAAATTAGACCCTGCCCGGTGCAACATCGGGCAGAGGTGATACGCGGGAAACCGGTGCCGAAAGGTACCGGTTTTTCTTTTTTGCGCGTCGCCAGACCCTCGGGTTCGCCGCAGCGAACCCGATTTTCGGCCTGGATCAGGCCGCTGCGCGCTGAACCGCCGCGCGTGCGCTCATGCGCTGGTGGTGGTCATGCACCTTGGGGAATTGGGCGATATCCACGCCGTCGCCCTTGAGCCAGCTGGCCACCGTGAACAGGTAGCCGTCGCAGACGCTGAATTCCTCACCCAGGACCCACGGACCGCTCAGGTAGTGTTGCTCGATGTAGTTGAAGTTGTCGGTCATGTTGGCCGGCACCTTGCGCTGCATCGCCGCTTGCGCCTCTGGCTCGTCGGCCCAGCGCGCCGCGCGGGGGCGGTGTGCGTGGTTGATGTGCACGGTCGAGGCCAGGTAGCTGTTGAATTCCTGCATGCGCGCGAAACCGAACGCATCGGTGGGAGCCAGCTTGGCTTCGGGAAAGCTCTGGGCGATATAGGCCAGCAGCGCCGGGGCCTCGGTCAGCACGCCCTGTGGGGTGCGCAGTGCCGGCACGCGTCCCTTGGGGTTGATCGCCAGGAATTCGGGCGAGCGTTGCTGTTGGGCCGCGAAATCAACCCGTTCCAGCTGATAGGACACATTAGCTTCTTCGAGCGCGATGCGCACGGCCTGAGCGCAGGTGCCGGGGGTGAAATACAGGGTAAGTTGCTGGCTCATGAGGGAGTCTCCGTTGAACGTGATGATCGGGGAAAGAATCGATGCCCAATACGCCGCCTCATGTCTATGCTGATGCTTGGGGCGTATTGAACTGCTGTGTGGATGAGCGTCTTCTGTCATCTTTCCCGTGGGAAAGAATGCGCGGGATGGCCGCTGAAGCGCGGGTTAAATATAAGTCACAAATGATAGTTCTGTGCGAGACTGCACAGCGGTTTCCATGGCGCGGACGGCTCGAAAAGCGGCCTCGGGTTAGTGAAAACCAGCAGCGAAAACATGTAGTCAAAAATTATTTAACAAGTTAAATTATTGAACGCGTCAATTCCTGCGGCGATCTACAAAGGTTTTTGAACACATGGGACGAGGCCCCGGGGCCGCGGCACCGTGACAGCAATTTTCAATCAGGAGACTGGTATGAAGCGTTTGGCAAAACTGGGATTCGTCACCGCTGTACTGGCTGCGGCCTGCAGCTCGGTCTGGGCCGACATCAACGTCGGCGTGGTCGTGTCCACCACGGGACCCGCGGCATCGCTCGGCATTCCCGAGAAAAACACGGTCGCCCTGCTGCCCACCACCATGGGCGGGCAAAAGGTCAACTACCTCATTCTGGATGACGCCTCGGACACCACCGCGGCCGTTGCCAACACCCGCAAGCTGATCAGCGAGAGCAAGGTCGATGTGATCATCGGCTCCAGCACCACACCCAACTCGCTCGCCATGATCGACGTGGTGGCCGAGAACAAGACGCCGATGATGACGCTGGGTGCCTCCGCCCGCATCATCTCGCCGATGGACGCCAAGAAGGCCTGGGTGTTCAAGACCCCGCAGAACGACGCCATGATGGCCGCCGCCATCGTCGATCACATGGCCAAGGACGGTGTGAAGACCGCCGCCTACATCGGCTTCAACGATGCGTATGGCGAAGGCTGGCTGCAGGAATTCCGCAAGTCCGCGGAAGCCAAGGGCATCAAGCTGGTGGCGACCGAGGCCTTCTCGCGTACCGATACGTCGGTGACCGGTCAGGCGCTCAAGATCATGGGTGCCAAGCCCGACGCGGTGCTGGTCGGTGGCTCGGGAACCCCCGCCGCCCTGCCGGAAAAAACCCTCAAGGAACGCGGCTACAAAGGCAAGTACTACCAGACGCACGGCGTGGCGAATGCCGATTTTCTGCGCGTCGGCGGCAAGGACGTAGAGGGCACGCTGCTGCCCGCCGGTCCGGTGCTGGTCGCCAGCCAACTGCCGGACAGCCATCCGGTGAAGAAGTCTGCCGTGGCCTACGTGACCTCGTACGAGGCCAAATACGGCAAGGGAACGGCCGCCACGTTTGGCGCGCATGTCTGGGATTCCGCCCAGGTGCTGGCCGCCGCGGTGCCTGAAGCGCTCAAGAAGGCGCAACCGGGCACCGAAGCCTTCCGCGTGGCGCTGCGCGATGCCATGGAGAACACCAAGAACGTGGCGGGCGCGCATGGCGTGTTCAGCATGACCCCCACCGATCACCTCGGCATCGAGCATGGCGTGGTGATGGTGAAGATCGAAAACGGAACGTGGAAATACGTGCCCTGATGCGATTCCGGTGCAGGCGTCGTCTCGCTGCCTTCGGTTGAAGGCAGAGGGCGCCGCCCAGCAGCTGCGTGGGCCTCTCGCCCCCCAGTGACCCATCGAAACTGAAACCCCCATGGCCGCGCGGCCAGGGTGATCGAACGAACAACATGGATCTACAGATTGCCTTGCTGTTGGCTCAGGACGGCATCGTCAATGGCGCGATTTACGGGCTGTTGGCGGTGGCGCTGGTTCTGGTGTTCTCGGTCACCCGCATCATCTTCATCCCGCAGGGGGAGTTCGTCGCATTTGGTGCGCTGACGCTGGCGATGATGCAGGCGGGCCGCGTGCCGACCACCCTGTGGCTGCTGGTTGCGGTGGCCGCCATCGCACTCGTCGTAGACCTCTTGCGCGCGCGGCGCGGCGATCTGGTGAGCTGGGGTGCGACGCTGACCTGGAGCGTCGCAATGCCGGCCGTGGCCGCGGTGCTGGCGCTGCTGGTGCGGCCCACCTCGCTGACGATGCAGGCGTTGACCACGCTGTGCATCGTCACGCCACTCGGGCCGCTCATGTACCGACTCGTCTACCGTCCGATTGCGGATGCCACCGTGCTGTTGCTGCTCATCGTTTCCGTGGCAATGCATGGCGTGATGGTGGGCTTGGGACTGCTGTTCTTTGGCGCGGAGGGCTCGCGCACTCCGGCGTTTTCCGAGGCGCGTTGGGAGATCGGCAATATGACGATCTCCGGGCAATCGCTGGTGGTGATCGGCGTGGCGATTGTGCTGGTGGTGCTGCTCTATGGTTTCTTCGAGCGCACGATGGTGGGCAAGGCCTTGCGCGCCACCGCCATCAACCGCGTGGGTGCGCGGCTGATGGGCGTGCCGACCGCGTTGGCGGGTGATGTGAGCTTTGCGCTGGCCGCGTTGATTGGCGCGGTCTCGGGTCTGTTGATCGCGCCGCTCGCCACGGTGTATTACGACACGGGCTTTCTGATTGGACTGAAAGGCTTCGTCGCCGCGATCGTCGCGGGGCTGGCGAGCTATCCGCTGGCGCTGGCCGGTGCGTTGCTGGTCGGCTTGCTGGAGGCGTACTCGTCATTCTGGGCCAGCGCGTACAAGGAGGTGCTGGTCTTCACGCTCATCATTCCCGTGCTCTGGTGGCGCTCGCGCACCAGCCACGCGGTGGAGGAGGAGTGATGAAAACGGCTGCCTCCGCACCCCACACCACCGGATTCTTGAACACCCGCGTGGTCACGGCGCTCGCCATTGTGGCGCTGGCGCTCTCCTGGAATTTTCTCCCCGATTTCGCGGTGGTCCTGCTGGGCTATATCGGCCTGTACTCGATCGTCGCCGTGGGGCTGGTGCTGCTCACCGGCGTGGGCGGCATGACCTCGTTTGGACAGGCGGCCTTTGTCGGCATCGGCGCGTACGCCACCGCATGGATGGGCACCTCGCCCTGGGTGGCGGCGCAACTGGGCGGCCTGGTGGGCGCGCAGGCGCTGCCGTGGCTGGGGTTGGTGCTGGGCCTCGTGATCACGTTTGTGCTCGCGTGGCTGCTGGGCTCGATCACCGTCAAGCTGCAGGGCCACTACCTGCCGCTGTGCACGATCGCCTGGGGACTGAGCCTGTATTTTCTGTTCGGCAACATGGAGTTTCTGGGCGGCCAGACCGGCATCACCGGCGTGCCGGCGCTGGTCATCGGCGGCTTCTCGCTGGCCTCGCCGCGTGCGATGGGCGTGGTGATCTGGATCGTGTTGCTGGTCGCGATGTGGCTGATGGGCAATCTGCTCGACTCGCGCGAAGGCCGTGCGATCCGCTCGCTCAAGGGCGGGCAGATCATGGCCGAATCGATGGGTGTGAACACCGCCCTGTATCGCACCAAGCTGTTTGTGCTGGCGGCCTTGCTGGCAACGATCTCGGGATGGTTGTATGCCCACATGCAGCGCTTTGTGAGCCCCGCACCGTTCAATCTGAATCTGGGCATCGAGTACCTGTTCATGGTCGTCGTCGGCGGTGCCGGGCATCTGTGGGGCGCGGTGCTGGGCGCGACCGTGATCACGCTGCTCAAGGAAAAGCTACAGGACATTCTCCCGATGTTGTTCGGCACCAGCGGCAACTTCGAGATGATCGTGTTCGGCCTGCTGATGGTGATCGTGCTGCAGCGTTTCGCCAATGGTCTGTGGCCCACGCTGCAACGCCTGACGGCGCGCTGGATCGCACAACCCGTGCAGCACCTGCCGCCCGCCGATCCATCCCTGCTGGACCAGCGCGCGATTCCGGAGCATGGCGAGACCTTGCTGGCCGCGACCCATGTCAGCCGCCGTTTTGGCGGGCTGGTCGCCAACAACGAGGTGACCATGGACTTGCGGGCCGGCGAGGTGCACGCCCTGATCGGCCCGAACGGCGCGGGCAAGAGCACCTTCTTCAACCTGATCTCCGGCGTCGACATTCCCACCTCGGGGGAGGTGCGCTTCATGGGCCGCGTGATGGTCGATGCCCCGTCGCGCCGCTATGCCCAGTTGGGGCTGGCGCGTACCTTCCAGCATGTCCGCATTCTGGGTGAACGCACGGTGCTCGAAAACGTCGCCCTCGGTGCTCACCAGCGCGCGCACAGCGGTTGGTTGAAGTCGATGCTGCGTCTCGATCGCGCAGAGGAATCCGCCTTGCTCGCGCAGGCCCGTGTGCAGATCGAGCGCTGCGGTCTGGGCGCGCTGGCCGACCAACCCGCCGCATCGTTGGCGCTGGGCCAGCAACGCATCGTGGAAATCGCCCGCGCGCTCGCCAGCCAACCCGCGGTGCTGCTGCTGGACGAGCCCGCAGCCGGTTTGCGGCATCTCGAGAAACAGGCGCTGACAGAATTGCTGCGCCAACTGCGCGCGCAAGGCCTTGGCATTCTGGTGGTGGAACACGACATGGGGTTTGTGATGAATCTGGCGGATCGCGTCACCGTGCTCGAATTCGGCAGCGTGATCGCCTCGGGCACACCGGCGGAAATTCAAGGCAATCAACGGGTGCTGCAGGCCTATCTGGGCGTGGACGAAGACGAGGATGAAGACATTGCACTCCAATCAGCGGAGGTGAGCGCGTGACCGTGAACACCAACGCCACCCCAGACGCTCCGGCCTTGCTGCAGCTGC
>CALMCS010000295.1 GCA_937862875.1 uncultured Comamonadaceae bacterium | reverse complement strand
CTGGATACCCATGCCAGAATTGGAAAAGACCCGTTGAAGGCCTTTTGAATAAAGCATTTCATTGGCGCATTGGCATGGCGTGGATGTAGCGCCGGTAGAGGAGATGATGCCTGGTTTGATCGGCTGGGCATTGTTTTTCAAGGCGTGATCAGCGGGTGATTGTGGTGCCGATATCTTCGAGTCTTGGATGAAATGAAAATGGGGCGCAATGCCCCAAGTATTGTGAGAATCCAGACGATTACTTGTTGAGCTTGACGTCCCACTCGGCCACCACCGCACCGCCCATGGAACCGGTGTTGCTTTGCGACTTGCTTTCCACCTTGATTTTCTGGAAGTTGAAGCCGCAGTCGTACATCGGCTCGGTGGATTCGGCGCCGGAGAGGTTGAGGGACGAGATCAAGACATTCTCCATCTTGACGTTCAAAAACTCCTGCTGCTCACCGCCTGCTTTGCACGCAGAGATTTCGACGCTGGCAATGTGTTCACCGGAGGCGCACTTTTTCATCAGCGTCGAAAAGCACTTGTCAAAGCGGCCTCGGATGGTGATGTCCTGCCACTGGGCCTTTCCGGATCCACCGCCGCCGCCGTACGCGAAAGCGCCCGCATTGGCCACACCGCCGGCGATCGACTCCACATGCATCCAGCCTTTGTGCTTGGAGTCCTGAGCCTCGCCTTCGACCCCGGCAATCTTGCAATAGATGTCCACTACACCACCAATACGTTGCTCGGGAGCCATGGTGGCGACGGGATCATTCAGACGACTTACTGCCATTTTGTTCTTCCTTTTCTAGAACTACGTTGAAAGCCAAAGCGCTGACTGAAATTCGTCGAATAGAGACGTTTACGGAGCCGCTTTGACGAGAGGTGCAAAGAGGCCGTCAAGCAGAGGGAGCTAGCCAGGATGGGTTTGCGGCGGGAGTTCACCGGATGCACTCCATGACTTGGCTATGAGTAACCTGTTTGATTGGCGGCTGCATTGCCTTGAGGGCTTTGAGCGAGATGACTGAATGGAAATGGGGAATACTTTTGATTCAATGATTCGCTAAAAGCGGGATGCTGTAGATTTTGATGTGCTTGAAATTGCTCGGTTTTATTTATGTGGTCGAGAGCTCCCTATCCATGCGTGGATTATTTAAATGGGTTAATGCATTGGATGGCTAATGCGTCCCGTCCACTTTCATCTGCATCAATAGTTCGTGCTGTGGGTGTGATGTGGGGTGTGGATGTTAATGTTTGAAAGTATTGATTTGATGATGTTGAGTTCAAGAGACAGTGCATCAACGGTTTATTTATTTAATTGAAATTTTTGAACTTAATAATGGATTTGTAAATTTATTTTCTGGAGTGGGAATTCATTGCTTTAAGCCAAGAAAAACCTGAGGGAGTTGGTTGAATATGTGTTGATTCAATACGGTGTAAGGCGAAGAGGAATCATGAATCGCACATTTGTAGCCCACAACCCCTTGGGACCTGTCTTGCAATTTCGCGCTCTTTTCGGGACGGAAAAGATCTCCCGGTTGTTTGAGTTCAGAGTGAAATTGATAAGCCCCGATGCCACCATTTCGGCCAAGGACTTGCTTGGCAAGGATATGAGCATCGAAATAGATCTGACATCGGCCACGCTTGGGGCTGGGCAGCGGTATCTCTCAGGCCAGATAACCGAGTTCACCTATGCCGGACGCGAGGGGGATTTTTTCAGCTACGAGGCAGTATTGCGCCCTTGGCTGTGGCACGCGAGTCGGCGTTCGGATTTCAAGATTTTTCAATTCAAGAAAGTGCCGCAAATCATCAAGGAAGTGCTGGATGAATATGGCTTCGTCATCGAGGATCGGCTCACCGGGAGTTACCGCGAGTGGGACTACGTGGTTCAATATGGCGAAACCGATTTGAAATTTGTCAGCCGCCTCATGGAAGAAGAGGGCGTGTATTACTACTTTGAGCACAGCCTGGGTGCCCACAAGTTGGTGTTGGCGGACGATATCGGTTCGCACCAATCGCTGCCTGATGGTCGAGACAGCATTTCGTTCTACTCAAGCGAGCAGATTGTGAATGTGCTTGACCAAGACTATGTGGACGGTTGGCGCTTTGCGGAAAACATCGCCAGCGGGAAATACGCCGCGAAAGACTACGACTTCAAAAAGCCGAAAGCGATCCTGGACGCCCGGCAGCAACACGGGGCGGGGCATGTCGAAGACCATCGCGAAATCTACGACTGGCCCGGTGGATACACCGATTTGGGCGACGGCGAAAACTATGCCCGAGTGCGTTTCGAGCAGCAAAGCTCCGAGCGCGAGGTGGCGCGTGGCGAGGGCGTTCTGAGAACCATTGCGCCCGGCTATCTGTTCTCACTCGAGAAGTACCCGAGAGCCGATCAGAATCAGGAATATCTGATCGAGTCCGCGCGCTACCAATTTGAGGAAAATGTGCGCAGAAGCGATGGCGGCATCGGCGACGGAAAGGCTGCGCGTGAAGGCATAGACACCGCAACGACCTACCATATCGGGTTTGATGTCGTCCCCAAGTCGATTCCGTATCGCAGCCAGAGAGTGACGCCAAAGCCCCAGACCACGGGTCCACAAACCGCGATCGTCACGGGGCCAGCGGGGGAGGAAATCTACACCGACGAATACGGCCGGGTCAAAGTCCAATTCCACTGGGACAGATACGGAAAGTTCGATGAAAACTCGAGCGTCTGGATTCGCGTATCGCAAGCCTGGGCCGGAGCCAATTACGGAACCATGCATGTTCCCCGAATCGGCCAGGAAGTGATCGTCGACTTTCTGAATGGCGATCCAGACTATCCCATCATCACCGGCCGTGTGTACAACGCCCTGCAAATGCCGCCCTGGGATTTGCCCGCCAACAAGACCCAATCCGGCATCAAGACGCATTCGACCCTGGGCGGAGCTCCCGGCAGCGGCATGGCCGCGGGGGCGGGTGACTGCAATGCCCTTCGCTTCGATGACAAGAAGGGCGCAGAGCAGTTGTGGATGCATGCCCAGAAAGACCAATTGATCGAGGTCGAGAACAATGAGGCGAAATGGGTGGGCAACAGCCGCCTCAAGGCCGTCGGCGTATCCGAAACGACCACCATTGGCGTGGCACGCACGGAAATTGTCGGGGTCATGAACTCCGAGACGATCGGCACGGGTGATGTCCAGTCCGTCGGCGTGTTCAAGATGACCAACGTGGGTGTCGCAGAAGCGCGCAACGACGGTGTTCTGTATGCGAACAACGTCGGCGTCATGAAAATGACCAACGTCGGGATGTTGCGCAGTGATCAGGTCGGCATGGACTGGATGCGCCTGATCGGCCGAAACCGCAGCGCCGACATCGGAAACATGAACACGAAGACGGTGGGAAAGGGCGATGTCCAGGATGTGGGCGTGCTCAAGATGACCAACGTGGGCGTCGCCGAGATGCGAAATGACGGCGTTTTGTACGCGCAAAACGTAGGCGTCATGAAGATGAGCAACGTCGGCATGCTGCGAATGGACCAGGTGGGGATGGATTGGATGAAGTTGATTGGCCGCAATCTAACGACCCTGACAGGGGGTGACAGTGGAACGATCGCCTCGGGCAGTTTCTCGGTGAAGGCGGGCGCGGCGGTGGTGATCGAGGCCTCCGCCACCATCGCGTTGAACTGCGGGGCCAGCTCGATTCTGTTGACGCCCGCAGGAATCATCATCAACGCGCCCTTCGTCATGATCAACTGACACCAACGAGAAGAAGAGGTAAATCCCATGGCCAAGCCCGCAGCGCGTGTCGGAGACATGCATCAGTGCCCCATGGTCGAGGCACTCATCCCGCATGTCGGAGGTCCCATTTCGACGGGCATGTTGACGGTCTTGATTGGAGGCAAGCAGGCCGCTCGAGTGGGCGACGAAGCCGTTTGCATCGGCTCTCCAGACAGCATTGCGACGGGTAACTTGACGGTATTGATCGGGGGAAAGCCTGCCGCACGCCAGGGAGACTCCACAGATCACGGCGGCTCCATCGTCGAGGGTCTGCTGACCGTGTTGATTTGATGGCAGTGAGTTATCTATCAGGGTGGGGCATATATATCGCGTTTTGGACGCGGTTTTCACGCAGTTTCGAGGGCAATCGGGCTGACTATTGAGTGCTTTTGCGTCGCGATGAAATGCGATGGGCGGCGGG
>CALMCS010000294.1 GCA_937862875.1 uncultured Comamonadaceae bacterium | reverse complement strand
CCACCGCTGAGATTTCGTCATCCGTTGAGCGCACAACCTTGAATTCTGGCCTGGCGCCCGAAGCACCGCGGCTTGCATTCAGATGCAATGGCATGGAGCCAGTCGATGCTTTCATCGTGCTGGAGAAGGCAGTAAAGGCATCGATGACCTCTTGTCGAGAACGATAGTTGACGCCGAGTTGGGCGATTTGCGCTCCGGGAAAATCCAAGCTGAATTGAGCCATGTTGGTGGCCGATGCGCCGCGGAACCGGTAGATGGATTGCCGCGCGTCTCCGACGACCCAAAGGTTTCGACCTTCACCAACAATGGCTTTGAGAAGGCGCACAGACGAGCGGTTTACGTCCTGGTATTCGTCCACCAGCACATGGTTGTGCCGCGCGCGCAAAGCACTTCTCACCTCAGCATCGTTTTCTACCAGTCGCACAGGTTGGGCAACCAGATCTCCGAAATCGATCAGTTGCCTCGCCGTCATCAGGCGCTCGTAAGTCTCGTAGACCAAGGCAACTTCCATGCACTTCTCGGCGTTCTTCATCGCCTCGGCATCCGTACCGCAAGTCTGTTCCATGGCCACGGCCAATGCCCGGTAGCCGGCGGCATCGACCACTTCGTCCTTGGCGCGTGAAATCGCACTGAGCATGTCACTGAGATCAAGCGCCGGATCCCACAAGTTGCGGAAGTGGCGCAGCGATAGCCGCGGCAGCTCGTCCTCCAGCAGTTCGATGCCTTCGGATCGATCAATGAGACGGGGGTTGGCGGGAAGTCCGAGCTTGTCGTGAAAACGGCGCACGATATCCAAGCCGAATGCGTGAAACGTACCGATCCACATCGTTGCGGCAGCCCGCGGATTCCGGGCGGCGAGCCGCTCGCATAACTCGTTCGCCGCCTTGTTGGAGAACGTGAGAACAAGGATGGAGATCGGATCCACGCCCTCAGCCAGAAGACTTTCGATGCGCTGCACCAGTGTGCGGGTCTTGCCCGTTCCCGGGCCTGCCTGTAACTGAAATGCCGTGTTGCGATGGTTGGCCGCCTCCATCTGGGTAGGGTCAGGGGTGGGCACGGCAGCTGCTGCGGTAGGATCCACGACGGCAGGTGGCTCGTTCGGCAAGAGCAGCGCATC
>CALMCS010000293.1 GCA_937862875.1 uncultured Comamonadaceae bacterium | reverse complement strand
GCCTTGAGCTGATGGCCAAGAAGATCATGGTCTCGCAGTCCACCTCGGGCGATGTGCCCGAATCCGGGCTGGATGTGCTCAATCAGGACGGTGATTCCGTCGAAGTCGCCCTGGCCCGACAACTGGTCGCCGCCTGATCCCTACGCCATCGCCGGCCTAGCGCCGCCGGCTTTCTGTTGTTCCCACCTAGCAGCCACGCCCACGGTTTCCGTGGACGTGGCTGTTTTTTTATGTCGGCAAATCGGACGCAGCGTGGTTCGCATTGTTTGCTGCTGCCCCCGGCCTTAGCGGCGATGGTGAGGGCTCGATGTTTCAGGACGCCGAGCTTATGTGCCCCTCTCCACCTTGGTTTCACCATCCCGAACGCCGCCTGCTGGCGGGAGTCCTCGGCCTGCTCTGGTCGGTGCTGGCTGGCGGCTGCGCGACGACGACTGCGCCGCCCGCGCCTGATGCCATCGAGGAAGTCTCGGCCGCGCCCGAACCCGAGACGCCCGAGTACATCCCCGTTGTGCGCTACGGTCGCTACACGCTGGTCGAGCTAGCGCCCACGGCGGCGCAGCGGGACCTGCTGTTGCAGACCATCGACGTATCCATGCCCGAAGATGCCCGCGCCACCGTCGGCGATGGGCTGCGGCATGTACTCAAGCGCAGCGGTTACGGCCTGTGCCAGACGGCGCACGCGGTAATCGAGCTGTATGCGCTGCCGCTGCCGGCGGCGCACCTGCACCTCGGCCCCATGACCTTGCGCGATGCGCTGCTCACGCTGGCTGGCCCGGCCTGGGAACTGCACGCGGATGACCGCGCACGGCAAATCTGCTTCGAACGGCCCGCCGACAGCGCGGTCATCGAACCCGCATCCGAGCCACCCGCCGCCGAGGCGGTGCAGACGTTCCCGCTGGAGCCTTCGGTTTCGGGAGGCCAGCCATGAGCGCCCCACAGTCTGCCCGGCGCCCGGCCGCCGTCGTGATGGTGCAGAGCCTTCTGTGGCTCTGGCTGATCGGCCTCAGCGTCTTCGTAGCCTTGGGCTACCAGACCATGAACGACCAGGCCGACCAGGAACGGCTCGATTCCCGCCTGCAACGCCTGGAAGCCCGGTCGGCGGGCCTGGTCGAGTCGATCGAGGCCATCCAGCAGCGTCCGGCCGTCGCAACGGCGGCAGACCTCAAAGACACCCGCCAAGTCTTGGAAGCACGCGCAGCCCAGGTTGAGAAAACGCTGAGCGGCTATGCCGCTGCCGACGACCTTCAGGCGCTGCGCGCGGAGGTCGAGCAGATCAAGGCGCGCCAGACCGCTGCGCCCGTTCCGCGCGCCGCCGCACCCGCCCAGCCGCGCGCATCGGGCAAGGCCGCCGCCAAGCCCGAACCGCCGCCGCTTCCGTTCCGCGTCGTCGGCGCCGAATTGCGCGCTGGCCAGCGCAGCGTGTCCGTCGCGCCGAGCAGCGCGGACTTCACGCCCGACCAGCTTCAGGTGCTGCTGCCAGGTGATGCGCTCGGCCCGTGGCGCTTACAGGCGATTGAGGGCAACACCGCCGTGTTCCAGGCCGGCGACCAGACCCGTCGCGTGGCGATTCCCTGACCGGAGCACACCACATGAAGCCGTCGATCATCCTTTCCGCGCTCCTGCTGGCATCCGCCCAGTTGCCCGCCTGGGCGCAGCAGCCGGCCACCGCCCCGGCCCGCAATGCGCAGAGCCAGGAGCGTCCGCTGGTCACCCGAACCCCGGGCGACCAGGTAGCAAGCGGGTGGGGCCTGCAACCGCAGGAATGGACGCGCTATCGCGAGTTGATGGACGGGCCGCTAGGCATCTACTCGCCCAACTTGGACCCGCTGTCCGCCCTGGGTATCGAGGCCCGCACCGACGAGGAACGGCGGCGCTACGCAGAACTGCAGGTGCAAATCGAAGCGCGCCGCGTCGAGAAGCTGCTTGCCTATCAACGTGCCTATGACGAAGCCTGGCAGCGCCTGAACCCCGACATGCAACGGGTGAACCTGCCTGACGACAAGCCCAGCGCCGGCGCAGTGCGCGGCAGCGGCCGCATGGCAGTGTTCGTCAAGGACGGCTGCGTGGCCTGCGGACAGCTCGTGCAGCGCCTGCAATCCTCGGGTACCGAGTTCGACCTGTACATGGTCGGCAGCCGCCAGGACGACGCGCGCATCCGCGACTGGGCCAAGCGCGCACAGATCGACGCGGCACGGGTGCGTAGCGGCAGCATCACGCTCAACCACGACGGCGGCCGCTGGCTGTCGCTGGGCCTGCCCGGCGATCTGCCCGCGGTCGTGCGCGAGGTGAACGGCCAATGGCAGCGCCAGCCCTGACGGCGCGGTTTCGCGTACTGGTGATCGCTGCTGGCCTGTACGCCTGCGCCGTCCATGCCCAGGAGGTTCCGCCTCCGGCCTATCAGCTTGCCGCCCAACGTGCGGGCATTCCCTCCACGGTGCTCTACGCCGTGGCCTTGCAGGAGAGCGGCATCCGGCGGAACGGACGCATCGTCCCGTGGCCGTGGTCCCTCAACGTCGCCGGCCAATCGCGCCGCTATG
>CALMCS010000292.1 GCA_937862875.1 uncultured Comamonadaceae bacterium | reverse complement strand
TCTATACCATGGTGAACGAAGAAATCACCATATACAAGAAACCTAGTCAAGCCATCGAAAAGGGACTCTTATGACGAACCAAGCGATTTCCGTCAATGACCAAGCGCAACCCATCGCACGTTTTATGGGGTGGCCACAGTGGGCCTCACTTCAATCTTTGATGAGCGGCAGCGAAGAAAGTGAATTTTTTCAGAGGGTTGCGGCGGACCTCGCGCAACGCATCGAAGCCATGCCGGTGATTGGCGGGCAGGAGGATTCCGATGCTGCACAGACGGTGTACCTGCACTACTTCCTGGGTGCGTCTGATGTGTGGGTGCTGGAGAAAGACGTTGGCGGGGGTGTCGAGCAAGTGTTTGCTTTCGCCCTCTTGAACGCTGACTACCAGATGGCCGAACTGGGCTATGTCGATCTGTCGGAGCTGCTGCTGTTGGGCTTCGAACTGGACTTTCATTTTTCACCCAAGCCGCTTGCCGAGGTGCGCGAGAGCGTGCGCAAACGGGCGGGCTTGTTCTGAATTTCAACCCGGCCCGGCATCGGGCCATCATGCAACGGAGTAGAAAAAATGGCCTCTTTGAACAAAGTAATGCTGATGGGCAACATCGGAAACGCGCCCGAGTGCCGCACGATGCCCAACGGTGATCCGGTGGCGCACTTCCGCCTTGCGACCACCGAGGGTTGGACGGATCGAAGCACGCAGGAGCGAAAGGAGCACACCGAGTGGCACAGCATCGTGTGCTACCGGCAGCAAGCCGACTTTGTGCGGGAGTACCTGGGCAAAGGTCGTCAGATCTATGTCGAGGGTTTCTTGCGCACGCGCAAATGGACGGACAAGCAAGGTATCGAACGCTACAGCACGGAGGTGCGCGCAGATGATGTCCAGCCGCTTGGCGCTCGCCCAGAGGGCGCAGGGGGTGGCTCTCGCCAGCCGCAAGGCCAAGGAAACGAGCCGCAACCGGTGGGCGCCCTGCCCCAGGAGATGGATGACGATTTGCCATACTGAGTGTGAGGGCGGAAATTTCGCGGAGGCGAAAATCTGTCTTGACAACCTAAAAAGGTTGCGAACTGTGGTACACCGCCCTACCCTCTCTGCAAAACTTATAAATTAATTAGTCGAGCCGAACATGAAAATTCTTGCGATTGCGAATCAGAAAGGTGGCGTAGGCAAGAGCACGTTGACCGTGCACCTGGCCTATGCCGCCATCGAGGCGGGGTTGCGTGTGCTGCTGGTGGATATGGACAAGCAAGGCAGTTTGTCCCTGAGCTTCCCGGCTGGCGATGACGCAGAACCTGGCTTATTGGCTTCCCGGTTGTACGACGCTGCAGCGCCGCAGGAGGGGCCGGAGTACATCACAGACCGGCTGGCGATCATCCGCGCCGATAACGCCCTCCTCTCCATCGACAAGGCCGAAAACGAAGTGATCCGCCGCCCTGGCCCTGCCCTGCGGCAGTTTGCAGGCGACTTTGATTTGTGCCTGCTGGATACGCCGCCTTTGCTGGGCGTGCGTCTCATGGCTTCGCTGGCCGCTGCTGACTATGTGGTGACGCCGGTTTCCGTTGGGTTGTATGAGTTGGCGGGCGTGGCCGACTTGCTGCAGACGATTCACATCGTCCGCACGCAGGGGTTCAATCCGCGTCTTCGTCACATCGGCATTCTGCCGGTCAAAACGAACAACCGCAGCACCGAGGAACGCGAGGGACTTGCATCGCTTCGCGCCCAGTACGGGGCCGCGATCTTGCCCGAGGTGCTGCCCGAGCGCGCGCCGGTTCGCAAAGCAATTGCGCTGCGCCGTCCTGTGTGGGTTGCCACCAGGGGCGACGGACATTTGAAGGCTGCGCAGGAGTGGCGCGCGGCTTGTGCATCAATTTTGGGGAGGATGGGGAAATGAACGCCAAGACGTTGACGAGCAAAAAGATGGGGCAGGGCGCTCCAGCGGCCGTAGCCGCGAAGAAGGCCCCGATGAAGGCCAAGGCAGCGGGTTCCAATGCCTTCGCAGGGGCTGGCCTCATGCTGGGCGCAGGCGGTGCCATGGGCACGGGCATTGATGCATTGTTTGGTGATGCAGAAATGCCGGAATTTGCGGTGAACCTCGATGACGTGGAAATCATCGGTCAGGTACGCGAAGAATTCGAGGACGACGAGCAAGGATTGTCGGAGTTGGGGGCAAGCCTGGCCAAGATGCAGATTCAGGCCATTTTTCTGCGCGTCATGCCCGCAGGACACCCCAAGCCGTTCCGGCTGGTGGCCGGTGAACGGCGCGTGCGCGCTGCGCGCTTGCAAGGCCTGGCCACGCTGCGCGCAAAGGCCAAGGAGCTGACCGACGAAGAAGCGGAGGATCTGCAGTTTGCGGAGAACACACACCGCAAGAACCTCACCCAAATCGAGGAAGCCCGCAAGATTCAGCGTGACCTGGATACGCTGGGTTCGGTCGAAGCGGTCTTGGAACGCCACAACAAAGGCCGCCCCTGGCTGTCCAAAATGCTTTCGCTGCTGCACCTGCCGGAGCAGGCAAAACGGCTGGTCAATGAGTCCATCAGCGCCGACGCCGAAGTGATTTCCACCGTGCGCCAAGTGGAGAAGGTCAACCCCGCCAAGGCGAAAGAATTGGTGGACGATTTGAAGAAGACGCGGGGCAAGGAAGATGCCCGCGCCAAGGCGCTGGCTGTGCGCGACGAGGTCAAGCCCAAGGCACCCAAGGCAGGGAAGAAGGGCGCAGAGAAGGGCGCCAATACGACGGTTGCCCAAAAGGACATGCGAACGCGCGACATGCTGGCCAGCGGCTCGTCAGGCGTCGATGTTCCTAGCCTGCTGGTGGACATTTACGAGCGTCTGGCAGTTGAGGGACAGCGGCCCGAAGAAGTTTTGTCCGACCTGCAACCCGAAGAGCAAAGCGCCTGCATCGCCGCGCTGCGCGCGCCGTTCGAGCAGGCGCGCAAAGCCGAGAACGCCGGGAAGCATGTATTTGCAGGCCTGCGCGAAGGGCGGTTTGCGACTGAGGGCGCCGGGGCGCTGCTGCTGGCAGCGTGCATGTGCGGCCTGGAAGGCTCGTTCAACAGCGAGTTCCGCTTGGATGATGTTCTGTCGGTGATTGTTTGAAGTGATGCGCCGCCCGACGGGGCGGCGCATACAAGGGGATTCGAGTTGTTCTATTTTTGGTCTACGTGGGGTGATTTATGACGCATGGCGAATTTGTTCCTGTGTCTGTCCCAGAGTTTGAAGCGCTGCAGCACTTGCTGAAAGACAGCTTGAGTGCCGACCGCATTGCGGCAGCGCGCCTAGTGATGTTGGATAGCTACTCCAACCAGGAAGCTGCAGATCAGTTTGGTGTGACCCGGCAGGCGGTTTGGAAGACGGTGCAACGGATGCGCGACACCCTCGACCGCTACAAAGAGGCCCGCGTAATCGAAGAAACAGGGATTGAACGCAGCTTGCCGCGTGGGTGGAGGCGTGCGACCATTACCGCGCCTGCTGCAATTGTTGAGCGCAGCCAGGCCGACGCAGAGGCTGCACACCAGGCGCGTTTGAACCAGGTGGCAGAGGCGGGGGCGGCATTGCTTGCGACGGCATATCGGCGCCGGAGCACCGACCGATGACCCATAAAAAAAGCCCGGCAGGTTATGCCGGGCTGTAAGTAGTCAAGCCAGTGCATTTGCAAAGGCAGAAAAATTATAACTTTCCATGGCGGCAAAGAAGCAAGAAACGATCATCGACTATAGGGCAGGGCACGTGCCGGAGTGGGTGCGCCGCGCTATTGATGAGCAATTCGCCATCGAGGCGGAAGACGCACGGCAGGCCGGAACCCTTGGGTACATGACCCGCGCCCTGGTGCTCGCCACGATGCCCTACAAAGACCCCAAGGCGGACGTTTTTACGCGCGTAAACGGCGACTTCAAATTGCGCATCCTGGCGGGCTACGAGGGCGGAATCCCTTATGGGATCTACCCGCGCTTGCTTATGTCATGGGTGGCTACCGAGGCGGTGCGCAACCAATCGCCGGTTATCGAGCTGGGCGACTCCTTGCGCCAGTTCCTGCGAGACGTTTTAGAGTTGCGCGCGGGCGGCGGCGAGCGTGGAACGTCCACCCGCGTTGCCGAGCAGATGAAGCGCCTTTTTGGTTCGCTCATCACCGCGCAGATGACACGCGGAGCTGCTGGCGATCCTGGCTTCGTTTTGCGCAATGTGCTGATCGCTGACGGCCTGCATCTGGAGAATGAAGAAGCGTTCGACCTTGATACGCCTGTCGATGGCGACGAGCGCGCCATTTGGGTTCCGCAGCATGAGCGCGACGCAGGGAAATGGAAGTCGAGCGTCAGGCTCAGCGCCCCATTTTTTAATGAGCTGATCGAGCACCCCATTCCCATTGATTTGCGGGCATACAAGGCGCTGCGGGGTTCGCCGCTGGCGATGGACATTTATTCCTGGCTCACCTACCGAATGAGCTACACGGACAGACCGACAAGGCCGATTCGGTGGGAATCCTTGATGGGCCAATTCGGTTCCTCGTTCAACACCGACAACATCGACCAGGCTTCCAGAGACTTCAAGAAAGGGTTCTTGAAGGCATTGAAGGCCGTGCAGATCGTTTACCCGCTTGCGCGGCTCAAGGTCGAGGACAACGGCCTTGTCCTGCTCCCGTCGCCCCCACACGTTGCCCCTGTGCGCAAGAAAAAGGGGAGTAGAAGCGGGGACAGTGACGATGGTCAGAACTCGCTCTTCTGAATTTCGCGTCCGCGAAATTTTGGGTGGCACTAGGCGGACAGCGCACCGGTCCGGTGGCAACGTCGGCTATAAATGTGAACAGGGTCAATGAACCTTTGAACGCTTTAGATCCGTGATGACCGTTTTGCAGCGCTCCCGGTCACTCGTCGGGATCGGCCCGGCTCACGGACTGTGCACAACACCAGCCATCGAGTGAACCGAGCTACTTCGGCTCGAAAGGCCGGTCTCGAAGGTATTGCGGAAGTAGCCACCTTATTAAGTGGGAGCGCGCGCCTCGGAATGCGCCAGCTACACTAGCGACGCTATTCCGGGAGACCTTCGGAAGTGAAGCTGGTGCAAGAAAATAAGTGGGGGGAGTGCCGATGACTAGAGACAGTAAGCCATTGCTTCGGGTGAACCAATGGCTGGGGACGTGGGACATAGCGAGCTGGGGCGGCAATCGCCCAAAGCCGCCGACGCATTTTTACGTTGGCTCGCTCTCGCTCAAAACACTACGAGCCCTGAGCGGTGTCCAGCCCAGAACCATTGAAGATCGTCGAGCCAGCAAGACCGCGGGATATCAGCGCACGCATGACGAGGACAGGCTCTCAAAGATTGGCCGCTACCTGGAGTACGGTTTTCCCTTGTCTACTGAAGGAGGCCTGGACCC
>CALMCS010000291.1 GCA_937862875.1 uncultured Comamonadaceae bacterium | reverse complement strand
TCTTTGCTTCAAATTTTGGGGGTGGTCCAACGCGCGAGCGCGTCCTCGTCGCTGACCCGCGCATCCACCCAGCGTGCGCCCTGCGGGGTCTGTTCCTTCTTCCAGAACGGCGCGAGCGACTTCAAGTAATCCATGATGTATTCGCAGCCCTGAAACGACATGCCGCGGTGCGCGGAGGTCACCGCCACCAGCACGATCTGGTCGAGCGGCGCGAGCAGGCCCACACGGTGAATCACGCGCACGCCGAACAGCCCAAAGCGCTCGATCGCCTGATCGATGATCGCCTCGATGGATTTCTCGGTCATGCCGGGGTAATGCTCCAGCTCCATGCTGGCCACGCTGTCGCCCTCGTTGCGATCGCGCACGGTGCCGACAAAGCTGCAGACCGCGCCCACCCGAGCGTCTCCGGCGCGCAGCGCGGCGATTTCCACGGAGAGATCGAAGTCCTCGGTCTGAATCGACACGCGGGGCACGGTAGTGGACAAGGTGGTGGTCAACGACATGCCCCGATTGTCGCAGGCCTGCCCACCCCATAGCCGAGCGCGCGGGAAAACCTTGCGCCACACAGAAGCCCCCCAGCGCGTTAGCATCGGCCATTCACCGAATCGACTGACATGGCCACACTAACTCTCAAGACGGACGAGTACACGCTCTATCCGTCGCCGCAAAACCAGCACCGCGTGGTGTTCGAACACCAATGCTTTGTGCCGTATCCCTATGCGCTGATCCATCTGCGCGACTTTGATTTTCTCGGCCCGGTCACGCTGTTTTCCGCGCAGCGCCTGGTGGACAAGAAAATGGGTCAACTCGTGACCTGCGAAATGATCGAAGACGTGGCGCGCTTCAACCGCCAGTTCAGCCCGGACTGAGCCCAAAAGAAGAACAGAACAGAACCGAACAGACAGAACGCCGCGCATGGACGAAACCTCTCAAATTCAGCCGCCTTCGAGCTTTGTGGAAATCTACAGCGCACGCAGCGGCAAGCTGCTGCTGCCCAAGCTCGAGCTGGTGCAGCGCTATGAGCTGTGCGAGGACATGGCCACGCACCTGTCCGAGCAGGCACAGATGATTTATCACTCCGGCAACTCGTCGGAAGAAGGCGTGCTGCTCGGCATTCACACCGCGATCAGCGCCGAAGGCTCGGCGCTCAGCCCGGCAGAAGCGACCTGGGTGGTGCTGCGCATGGCCGAGCTGCTCACATGGCGTTCGCCAGAATTACCACAGCCCTCCGATTCCCAAGCGTGATGTGAACGCTCGCCGCTATACTGGCCGACATGCTTGAAAACTTTGCCCGCTCAACCCACCTCTGCGCCTCTGGCGTGCAGATGTCGGCCGTTGCTGCGAGCAAAGCCAAAAAACCAAAGCTCATCTGACCGGAGCTGAGGTTCCGTCCCAGATGAGCGACGGAACCGGCCAGGCAGCCCCTCCCCCTTTTTCTCTTTCGATCCCGACAAGCGTTTTCTGCGCTTTCCGTTGCCAGGCCCTCACTCCCGTTGCGCATCCCGAACGGTAGCTTTTGCGGTCTTTCCTGTACGCAACTGAAAGGGCTTCGCCATGTCTGCTTCCTCCACGTCCTCCATTTCCTCCATCACCGCTGCGGATGCAGCAACCGGCAACATCGACCTGTCTGGCCTGTGGATCCCGCTGGTCACGCCGTTCGACAACGGCGCGGTAGACCACGCCGCGCTCGCAGCGCTCACCGAGCGCATGTGCAACGCGGGCGTCGCGGGCTTTGCCGCCTGCGGCTCCACCGGCGAGGCCGCGGCCCTGTCCCACGAGGAAGAAGACGCCGTGCTGGCCACGATCCTGCGCTCGGCGCGCGGCAAGCCCGTCATGATGGGCGCGTCGGACTTTCACATGGGGCGCATGCTGGAGCGCGTGCGGCAATTGAACCAGGCACCGATCAACGCCCTACTGGTCGCGCCGCCGCCCTACATCCGCCCTTCGCAGGCCGGATTGCTGCAGTGGTTCACGGCCATTGCCGACGCCAGCGTGCACCCCGTGGTCATCTACGACATCCCCTACCGCACCGGCGCGACGCTGGAAACCGGGACGCTGCTCGCGCTGGCCGCACACCCCAGAATCGTCGGCATCAAGGACTGCGGCGGCGACGCTGCCAAGACGCTCGCGCTGATTCAGGACGGCCGCCTGCAGGTATTGGCGGGCGAAGACGCGCAGATTTTCTCGAGCATGGCGCTGGGCGGAGCCGGCGCGATTGCCGCGAGCGCGCATGGCCACACGGATCGGTTCGTGGAATTGGTACGGCTGCTGGCTGCGGGCGAGCTGACTGCCGCGCGCACTCTCTGGAACACGCTGCAAGCGCATATCGCCTTGAGCTTCGAGGAGCCCAACCCCGCCCCCATCAAGGGCTGGATGGCCCAGCAGGGATGGATGCGCGCGGAGCTGCGCGCACCGATGGTCGAGGCGTCTTCAACGCTGATGGCGAGGATGCAATCCGCCGCGCTCAGCGTCTGATCGAGTGAACCCGCAGTCGCTCAGAAGGCGACCGTGGAGGACACCACCAGAGTGCGCGGCATGCCCAGCGTGGCCGCGTACGCGCCCTGCTTCCAATAGCGCTTGTTGAAGGCGTTCTCCACCGTCGCGCGGAAGGTCACCGGCTTGTCCCATGCGCGCGTCGCGTAGCGCACACCCAGATCCACCGTCGTCCAACCCGGCACCTTGGTGAGGTTGGCGGTATCGGCATACACGCTGCCGGACTGCACCGCGCGCGACAGCAGCGTCAGTCCCGGCACGGCAGACACATCCCACTCACCGGCCACCGTCAGCTGCTGGCGCGCCACGCCCACGGGGCGCGTGTCCTGCAACATCGGATAGGCCGAGTCGTTCACCTGCGCGTCCAGGAACGTGGCTCCGCCCAGCAGACGCACGCCCCTGGCGACCTCGCCATAGACATTGAATTCGAGGCCGCGATGGCGCTGCTTGCCGGTCACGCCGAAGGTGTTGGAGTTCGGGTCGATCGAGGCGTAGGGCTTGGAGATCTGGAACAGGCTCACCGAGCTGAAGATGCGGCCCCAGTCCACCTTCACGCCGACCTCGACCTGCTTGGTCTTGTACGGCGAAAAGGCCTCGCCCGCATTGGTCGTGCCGAGCGGTGCGGAGTCGCCCATCGCGAGTCCCTGCGTGTGATTCGCATAGAGCGTCACGTTTTTCACCGGATTCACGCGCAGGGCGATCATCGGACTGGTGACCGTCTGGTCGTACCGCACGCCCACAAAGCCGCGGTAGACATCGCCCGTTTGGCTGTCGAGCTTCAAGGTCTGGCGGCGCACGCCGAGCGTCAATCCCGCGGCCCCGTCTGCGAAGGTCAGCGTGTCGGACAACACCACGCTGGGCAAGGAGGTGTGCACATCCCAGATCAGCGGTGGACTCGACGGGTCACCGGGCGGTGGCGCGGGCAAGGCCGGCGGGTGGTAGATGTTGGAGATACCAGTTCCGGCACCCAATTCCGCGAAGTAGTAACGCAGATTGGCATTGCGACGGAAGGTCTCGGCGCGAATCGACCAGTCATGCTGAACCGGGCCGGTCTCGAATTGGCCCTTCACGCCAACGTTGCCAGCGGTGCTGCGCTGCCGCCAGGTGACGGGCATGCTCGAAAAATAGAAGTCCCCGCTCGGCAACACGTACGGCGGTGTGCTGATCCGCGCGGTGGAGTCGTCCCGGCCGTGGCCCAGGGCACCGAAAAGGGTGAGCCGATCGCTCAGGTCGTATTCCACCTGCGCCATGAGCGTGCTGTCGTCGGAATGCTGGCGGTTCCAGGGCTGGGCGTAGTTGAGCGAACCGTCCGGCGCGGCGGGCGCGGGGCCACCGAACGCGCTCAGGTTCACCGAGCCTTGCGCGCCCTGCATGGTCTGCTTCTGATGAATCAGGTCGACCGATGCGCGCAGGCGGCTGCTTTGAAAATCCAGCCCCACCGACACATTGCGCGTTTGCCCCCCCAGATAATCGCGCGCCGTATCGCCTTGTCGCGCACCGGCATTCACGCGAATGCCGAACGCATGGTCTTCACCGAAGCGGCGGGCGATGTCGGCATTGATGGCCAGCACCGAGCTCGATGCGTAGGCCGTCGACAGGCGCGTGATCGGCTCGTCCGTCGCGCGCTTGGAAATGAGGTTGATGTTGCCGCCCACCGCGCCACTCGGGGAGACTCCGTTCAGGAAGGCGGACGGGCCCTTGAGCACCTCAGCACGCTCGACGAACTCGGGCGAGATCCGAAACGGCGCAAGAATGCCGGGCAAACCGTTGAGCTGGATCTCGTCATTGGAAACTGGAAACCCGCGAATGATCAGCGCATCGATGGTGGTGCCGTCGCCATATTCCTGGCGCACGGACGGATCGTTCTGGCTGATCACCGACGAGATGCTGCGGGCCTGCTGGTCCTCGATGGTTTTCGAGGTGAAGCTGGTGATGTTGAACGGCGCGTTCATCACGCTGGTCTTGCCCATGACACCGAGATGCGCACCCGAGGCGAGTTGGCCACCGGGGTACGGCTTGGGCAGGTCGCTCGGCAGTTCTGCCGCGGTCTGCACCATCACATCGGGCAAGGGGGTCTGTGCGGAGGCGGTGCCCATCGCCGACATCAGCGCGGTGAGCAGCAGCCCGTGCACGTAGGGCGATGCGGATTGGACCAGCGGCGTGGAGCGCGGACCTGTGGCGCTCTCAACGTGGCAAGGGGCGAACAGGCTCTCGCCAAACACCGAATTGCGGCCAGCTTTATCCAATTACAAACTCCGTACTCATTGAATTCATCAATTTTGGCACATTTGTTCACAAATGCATCAAGAGGTACGAAATATTCACGCCGATGTGTTTTTGGCCGCCTTCCATGCGGCGTAGCGCTCGAGCATGCGCTGCACCTGTCCGTGCGTCCACACTCCGCCGCGAGCCGCCGCAACGCCGCGCTCGTTGAGTACCTCGGCCATCTTGCGGTGCGTGAGGCCTGCGGCGATCAGCTCGGAAAAAACCGCTTCGTGCTCGCGGGCAAAGGCATCGGCGTCGTTCTTGCGTTTTTCGACGGTGGCGCGGATGTTGTCCGCGCCCGCACTGCCCAGCTTGACGCCGCGCGCCTTGGCCTCGGACAGCGCATTGCGGGTGCGCGCGCTGATGGCGGCGTCCTTCTCGGGCAGCGTGGCCAGCGCCTTGTCGCCAATGTCAGCGGTCATCGTTCTGTTTCCTCATCCACCGGTCACCGGCGGGAAAAAGGCGATTTCGTCGCCGCTCTGGATCGGCGCATCGCCCTTGCACATCAGCTGATTGAGCGCCATGCGCACCGCCTTGTTGGGCGCGAGCGCAGCGGCAGCCGCCTCGCCCTTGCTCTGCATGATTTCCTCACGCAAGGCACCCACCGTCGCGGCGCGGGTCTGCAAGGACTCGCGGCCCGTGCCCAGCGCTTCGCGGATCGATGCGAAGTACAGCACGGTCACCTCATTCAATGCAGGCTCGCTCATCACAGCAGCTCCGCGAGAGGGATGTAGCGCACGGTGTCACCCTTTTGAATCGTGGTCATGGCGGGATTATCGACAAATCCATCGCCCCAGACCGCCGAGGTCAGCACGCCGGAGCTCTGGTTTCTGAACAGCTCCAGACCGCCCTGCTCGGTCTGGCGCACGCGCAGAAACTCGCGGCGCGCATCGGCCTTGGTCACGTCAAAGTTCGCCACCGCAGGCACCGCACGCGGCGTGACATCGGCCACGCCCTGCAGGCGCAGCAGAAACGGCCGCACCAGCATCAGAAACGTCACGAAGCTCGACACGGGATTGCCGGGCAGCCCCATGAAATGCGCGCTGGCCGCAGCGCGGTCGCCATTTTGGTAGACCTTGCCGAACGCAAACGGCTTGCCGGGCTTCATGGAAATCTTCCACAGCCCGAGCTCGCCCAACTGCTCCACCGCGGGGCGCACATGGTCTTCTTCGCCCACCGAAACGCCGGCGGTCGAGAGAATCAAATCATGGCCCTCTGCGGCATCGCTCATCACCTGAACGGTGGCTTCGCGGTTGTCCGGCACGATGCCGCAATCGGTCACTTCGCAACCCAGTCGCACCAGCAGCGCGCGCAGGAAAAAACGGTTGCTGTTGTAGATCGAACCGGGCGGCATGTCCTGGGGCGCAACGCTGCCCGGCATGACCAGTTCATCACCCGTGGAAAACAAGGCCACGCGCGGCTTGCGGGCGACCTGCACCTGACCGAGGCCGATGCTGGCCGCCAAGCCCAGCGCCGCGGGTGTGAGGCGGGTTCCGCCCTTCAGCACCGTGCTGCCGTTGGCGATGTCTTCACCCGCGCGGCGAATCCATTGATCGGCCTTCGGGACCGCGTTGACGCGTACGCTGCCGTCGCTCAAGGCCTCGACATCTTCCTGCATCACCACCGCATCCGCACCCGCCGGAATCGGCGCGCCGGTGAAGATGCGTGCCACCGTGCCCGGGGCCAATTCGGTGCCCACATGGCCGGCGGCAATGCGCTGACTGACCGGCAGAACCACGCCCGCGGTCTGCACTTCGCTGCGGCGCACGGCATAGCCATCCATCGCCGAATTGTCGAGCGGCGGAACCTGCAGCTGCGACACGGCATCGGCCCAGAGCACGCGCCCGTCGGCATCGAAGGTGTCCACGGTGTGCGGGGCGTCGAGTCGCGCGGCCTGTGCCAACACGGCAGCGAGGGCGTCATCCAACGTCATGAGGTGGGGTTGCGGCTTCGTCAACGTGGGAACTCCTTGAGGGATGAATGGGGATCGATGGTGGGCTGGCCTTTATAGGCAAAGCGCTCGGCATTGGCGAGCATCCAGTCCACGATGGATTCGGGTCGGTTCAGATCGAGCAGCGGAAGCGGCGGCTGGATCGGCAGGCGCGCGGCGTCATCGGTGGCCACGGCGAGCACCGCGGGATCGTCCGGAAAGCGCATGGCGCGCGGCTTTTCGTCGGCGGCGGGCTCGCGCCAGATTTCTATTTTGGGCAGATCGCTGCGCTTGAAGCCTTCGACGATCGCCCAGTCCACGGAAGGATCGAGCTCGGCCAGCATGTCATGGGCCGACAACTCCTCCTGCAGCGTTTCGAATTCGCGCATCAGCGCCATGCGCCGACCCGACACCACGAGCACCTCGAAAGCGCCCGCCTTGCGATGCCGCCAGCTGTCCTTGCCCGGCACATCCACATCGAAATCATGGTGCGCATGCTTGACCACGGAAACGCGCAAACCGCGCTCGCGCAGCAGGCGGATGACCTGCTCCAGCACCGTGGTCTTGCCCGCACCCGAATAGCCCGAAAAGCCAATGGCCTTCATATCTCTGCCCGTATCTTCCAAAAAAAATAAACCGGCGTTTGTCAGGCAAACGCCGGCTTCATTTTTACCGCAATCTGCAGTGTCGTCCCATCAATCGCAGTGCTGCGTGATGTAGTCCTTGACGGTTTGCGTGTCGGCCTTCATCACCACCACGCGCTTGGGCAGCTTTTCGATGCCGTCGAACTTGGCTGGACGATCGGGCTCACGACCCAGGGCCTCTTCGATGGTCTCGGCAAACTTGATGGGCAGTGCGGTTTCCAGCACGATCATCGGAATGCCGGCCTGCAGATGCTCGCGCGCCACCTTCACGCCGTCGGCGGTGTGGGTGTCGATCATCTGGCCGAAGCGCTCGAACGTGTCCTTGATGGTCGCAAGGCGGTTGGCGTGCGTGCTCTTGCCGCTTTCAAAGCCGTACTTGGCAGCCGCGTCCTTGAACAACGGGTCGGCACTCAGATCGAACTGACCTTGCTTGCCCACGCCGTCCGCAAACAGCTGCTGGTTGCGCGCGCCGTCGCGGCCGATCAGATCGAACACGAAGCGCTCGAAATTGCTGGCCTTGGAGATGTCCATCGACGGGCTCGATGTCTCGTACGTGTTCGCTGCGCCGCGCACCTGGTAGATGCCGGTGCGGAAGAACTCGTCCAGCACATCGTTTTCGTTGGTGGCCACCACCAGCTTGGCAATCGGCAGGCCCATCTGGCGCGCCACATGGCCCGCGCAGATATTGCCGAAGTTGCCGCTGGGCACGGTGAAGCTCACCTTTTGATCGTTGCTCGTCGTCGCCTGGATGTAGCCGGCGAAGTAGTACACCACCTGTGCCAGCAAACGCGCCCAGTTGATCGAGTTGACGGTGCCGATCTTGTACTTGGCCTTGAATGCGTGGTCGTTGCTGACGGCCTTGAC
>CALMCS010000290.1 GCA_937862875.1 uncultured Comamonadaceae bacterium | reverse complement strand
ATCCAAACTGAGCTGATGCCGTTGGGGTGGGGCTCGTCATGGGCGCGAAAGCGAATGCGCATGGCTTGCTTGGCGTTGGCCTGCACTTGCACGAAGCTGATCTGCGCGTCGGGCATGGCTGCGCGGGCTTTTGCGACCATCGTGTCCAGGCTTGGAGGTTTGGGCAGCTGCTCTTGGTCCGCATCTACCTGCAGTGCTGGTAGCTTGGGTGCTTTGGTGGGTTGCGTGCCGCTGACCAGGTTGAGCACTTCGCCTAGCGGACGCCAGGCCAGATATGCGCCCGTGATGACGGTGACTGCGATCAGCAATCCCATGACGATGCCGCCTACGCGATGCAGGTCAAACAATGCGCGCACCAAGTTTTTGTTGAGTTCAATGTGCCAGTTGCCTGGCCAGCGCTTGGGCCACCACAGAATCACGCCGGTTATCAGCAGCAGCATGTAGGTGAGTGCGACCCAGGCCAGAATGATTTTTCCTGTGCCGTCGAGCAGCAGGGTGCTGTGCAGTTTGAACAGCGTATTGACGAAACCTTCCGTTTCGCCGCGGCGGCCCTGTTCCTGGCCGGTGGTGGGGTTCAGATAGATCGTGCCGCGCCAGTCCTTGGCCTGCACCCGCAACCACAGGGATTCGCCGTCTTCCTGGGGCAGCTTGAAGCGCAGCGTGGCCTTGGGGCCAAATTCCTTGTGTGCGGCGGCAACGATCGGCTCCAGCTTTGCGGTCTGGGTTGTTGGATCACTGCTTGCCGCCCCGGCCGTGGATTGCGCTTGAAACAGCTGCGGGTTCATCCAGCGATCCAGCGGTTGGGACACCACGAGCATGGCTCCCGTGAGTCCGGCCAGAATCAGCAGCCAGCCCAGGCCAAGGGCGAACCAGCGGTGCAGCCGCAGCCAGAGAGATCGAAGAACAGTCATGCAGAGTATCAGTGGCAGCGGGACCCGAAGGCCCAGCCGCAGAAGCCAGGCTGAGTCCGCTTTTTCTTTTTTCTCTTCTTTAGAACGGCAGTGAGGCCTGCAGATACACGCTGCGCGGCATGCCGACATACTTGCCGCCACCGTTGTTGTCGGTGGAGCGGGTGAAGTAGCGACGGTCGAAGAGGTTCTTCATGCCCACCGTCAGGCGCAGATGGCGCAGTTCCTCACCACCCTGATAGCTGGCACGCAGGCCGACAATGCCAAAGCCGGGGATGTTGCCCAGATTGCCGTTGGCGTCTTCCTGAGTGATGTAGGGATTGGGCTTCGCGCTGGTGCCCGGCGTGCCAGGCGAACGCTGCTTGGATTGGGCCGTCACTTCCGCGTTGAAGGTCCAGCGCTCGATCGCGTAGCGTGCCGACAGTCCGGCCGTGTGGCGCGAGTACAGCGGCAGATCACGCCCCGCAAACGGGCCTGCCTGGCTGGTGGCCTGCGTGAAGGTGTAGTTCGAGCCCAGCGACAAGCCTTTGAGCGTGGGATGGTTCTTGCCGAAGTCATAGCGCAGGGCGGACTCCAGACCCCGGTGACGGGTGGCTCCCAGATCGGTCCAGATGCCGTTGCCGGTGCCGTCGCCAGGACGGTCAAGGAACAGTTCCTTGTTGAAGTCGATGTTGAAGAGCGTCAACTCTCCGCTCCAGGTATCGCTCTTGAAATGCGTGCCGACTTCATAGGTCTTGGCCGCCTCGGGATAGAGTTGATTGTTCGATGACTGCGCCAATTGCGCATATTGCTGGGGGCCAAACGACTTGCCCGCGTTGGCGAACACCGCCCAGTGGCTGTTGACGCGGTACAGCACCGACAGTGTGGGCAGCCACTCGTTGGCACTGGCCTTGGGGAAAATCGGCGTGGCCGTGGCACCGCGGTAATCCACGACGTTGTTGAACGAGCGAATGCGCTCATAGCGCACGCCCGGGGTCACCGTCCAGTCCCCCGCGTCGATGCGGTTGTCGATGTAGAAGGCATTGGCCGTGGTGCCGCCCTGGCTGGTCTGCGTGGTGTTCAGCGGCAGTGCCATGGCATTGACTTGGCCGGGCGTGTAGACGCCGGCGGACGCCAGCGATGTCTCGGAGCTCTTTTCCTTCAGATAGCGATAGCCCACGCTGACTTCCTGCACCACGGAGCCGGTCTCGAAGATGCGTGAGAAGCGTGGCTCCACACCGTAGTAGCTGTAGTCGCGTGGCGCTCCCGTCAGGCTGCGCTTGCCGGCATTGACACCTGTGGCATCGCGCTCGATGTAGCTGCCGCGGAAGGAATCCACGTAGTAGCCCAGCACTTCAAAGCTGTCTCGGCCATTCGTGTAGTTGTATTTGAGCGAGCCATCGGTGCGTCGACCTGTGAACTGGTCGTAATTGCGGGTGCTCTGGAACGGATCGGCTGCGTACTGCGCCGTGGTCAAGCCACCGGGCATCTGCCCCTGCGCCTCGAAGTGGTGCAGGGCGGCAGAGATGCTGCTGTTGCTGTTGAGCTTGTAATGGCTCTTGATCAGCACATCGTCCAAATCGATCTTGTCGTTGCTGCTGCGCCAGCCCTGGCCATGCGTGCCAGAGTACAGAACCGCCAGGCCAAGGCCGGACTCATTGGTGCCGCCCACAAAGAAGCTCGGCGTAGTCTTGGTATTGCCGCCTTGTCCGTAGATTTCGGTGCCGACCGACACTTCGCCGCCGAAGGTCTTGGGAATGGCGCGGGTGGTGAAGTTGATGATGCCACCGACGTTCTGGGGGCCGTATCGCACGGAACCGGCGCCGCGCACCACGTCCACCGATTCCAGATTGCCCAGCGCCACCGGCGCAAGCGACAGTTGAGGCTGACCGTAAGGCGCATAGGACAGCGGCACGCCGTCTTGCAGGATGTAGGAGCGCGGGGACAGACGCGCCGTCAAACCACGAACGCTCAAATTCAGCGAGATGTCACTGCCGCCGGTGCCGTTGCTGTCCTGCACTTGTACGCCGGGGACGAGGCGCAAGGCCTCGCGCAGCGTTGCCGCGCCACTTTCCTGAATGCGCTCGCGTTCCACGATGGTGCGGGCTCCGGGGTGTTCCAGTACTTTCTCGGCACTGGGCTTGTCGCCGTCCAGCCAGTTGCCGACGACGGTCACCGACTCCAGGGCCGCTGGAGCGGTGGTCGTTGTCTCGAGGCTTGCCTGATCCTGCGTCTGGGCCATGGCGGCGGAGTGGAGGAGGGTGGCGACGGCGGCTGCAATGGCTGTGGTGGCACAGCGGTTCACACAAATCGCTGAAATAGTTGGAAGAGGCATAGGGGGGAAGAGGGTTGGCGCGCCCCGGTCATGACATATGGCTGGACGCCTGTTGGGTCTTGATGTCAAGACCTGCAAGAAATTATAATGAGAACGATCCTCATTAAAAATACCTGTGTTGCGACTATGGCCGTGAAACGGCGGTCTGCAGTCGGTGATCTATTCACGTTCCATGAGAGCCATGAGCTCTGCTCAG
>CALMCS010000289.1 GCA_937862875.1 uncultured Comamonadaceae bacterium | reverse complement strand
GCAGCCTGTTCTCGCTGGCCCAGCAGTACCGCTACTCGGGCTGCACCCGCGACGACTTCGCGGCGAAGAATGCCGCAGCGCGGGCGGCGCTGGAGAAATTCGGCGAACTGCCACAGGACGTGCTCGAAGGCATGCGCCGCTCGAAGTTTGCACCGCCCATCGTGCGTCGTGGCCTGCAGCAGCGCGGTGAGGGGCCTGCCGCAGCCGTAGGCGCTTCCCTTGCCAATGGCGACGAAGCCGCTGCTGCCGACTTGTCCGAAGGTGCACCCGCTGTCGGCGAGGACGAATCCGCATGAGCGATCTGAACCAGTCCACCCGCTACTTCCGGGGCCTGCAACAGGGTGCCTTCATGCGGCTGGAACACGCGGCCTCTCTAAAAGGCCTTTTAAAGCCTTTTAAAGGTAAAGGGGACTTGGAGGCCTGGGCCAGCCAGTGCTTCGCCATGCGCGACGAGTTGATCGGCCTGGCGCAGCGACAAGTGCTGCAACAGGCCATCGGGCATCCCTTCCACCTGCTGCCCATCGAACTGGCCCAGCAGACCACTGGCGCGGGAACGACGTTCTTGCGCTGGCGCAGGCACGACCGCTCGGCCATGGGCGTGGCCCTGTGGCAGGCACTGATGGCGAGCACCAGCACGCCGGTCAACCTGCTGGCCGATCTGCACGCGATCGAACTTCAGCGCATCACGCTGAACATGCAGATCAGCCTGTTGCACACCTTGGGCAGGCAGGCGCAGGAATGCGCCAGCAAGGCGGCCGAGGCGGAAGACGCCTACCTGCGCCGGCTCACGTCCATCCCCTCTGCAATGCGCGATCGGTGATCGCGTCGGGCACCCCAGCACGCGCCCGACGCCGACGAGGCACGGGTATTTCAACCACCACGGAGATCACACCATGAGCACGCATTTTTCCGGCGAAGGCAACATCGGCTCGCCACCCGAGTACCGGGAGTTCCCCAACGGCAACGACGAACCGCGGCGCTTGCTGCGGCTGAACGTCTATTTCGACAACCCCGTTCCCACCAAGGGCGGCGACTTCGAGGACCGCGGCGGCTTCTGGGCGCCGGTGGAAATCTGGCACCGGGACGCCGCGCACTGGAAAGACCTGTACCAGAAAGGCATGCGCGTGCTGGTCGTCGGCCGCATGGAGCGCGAACCCTGGACGGACAATGAGGATCAGCCGCGTGAGACCTGGCAGGTCAACGCGCGCAGCGTCGGCATCCTGCCATTCCGCATCGAGTCCGTGGCCCTCAGTCCGAAGCCGCAGGAGGCAGAACCCAAGCCCCAGCCCGCGCAGGAGCCGGCTGCGCCGAAAGAAGCCAAGCGCAGGAAGTGACCCGGCATGGAGGGCGGTCGCACGTCTTCGCCGCCCTCCATGCTCTCGCGAGCTATCCCCAGGGGATAGCTCCATCAACGTCCACCGGCTTCCACGCGCTCCCGAAAATCGCGGCTCCCGGCCCGCATATCCCCGGCTGCACGCCATCCCCGACCCAGCCATTCCATCCCGTGAAAGTGGTCGCCGCCGCATGCGGCTTGTTTGCTGCTGCCTCTGGTGGTGCTCGGCATCCTAGTTTCCAGCAACTCAGCGAACCACGGAAATCGGATGGACGAACATGCGGCTGTTCTTGTGCGAGAAGCCTTCCCAGGGCAACGACATTGGCCGGATTCTCGGCGCGACGCAGCGCGGTGAAGGCTGTCTCAGCGGCTCCGGCGTCACCGTCACCTGGTGCATCGGCCATCTCGTAGAAGCGGCAGCACCCGAGGTCTATGACGCGGCGCTCAAGCGCTGGTCGCTGGAGCAGTTGCCCATCATTCCCCAGCAGTGGCGGGTCGAGGTCAAACCGAAGACCGCCACGCAATTCAAGGTCGTCAAGGCGCTTCTGGCGAAGACGACCCACCTGGTCATCGCCACCGATGCCGACCGCGAGGGCGAACTGATCGCCCGCGAGATCATCGATCTGTGTGGCTACCGAGGCCCCATCGAGCGCCTGTGGCTGTCGGCGCTCAACGATGCCTCGATCCGCACCGCGCTCGGCAAGCTGCGGCCGTCGTCCGACACGCTGCCGATGTACTTCTCGGCACTGGCGCGCTCGCGGGCCGACTGGCTCGTCGGCATGAACCTCAGCCGGCTGTTCACGGTGCTGGGGCGGCAGGCAGGCTATGACGGCGTGCTGTCGGTCGGGCGCGTCCAGACCCCGACGCTCAAGCTCGTGGTGGACCGCGACCGCGAGATCGCGGCTTTCAGGTCGGTGCCGTTTTGGGCCATCGACGTGTCCCTGTCCGCAGGCGGCCAGGCTTTCAGCGCGCAGTGGGTTCCGCCCGAAGGCTGCACCGACGCCGCCGGCCGATGCGTGCAGCAGCCCATCGCTCAGCAGGCCGCGCAGCAGATCCGCGCAGCCGGCAGTGCCCAGGTGGTGTCGGTCGAGACCGAACGCGTGCGCGAAGGTCCGCCGCTGCTGTTCGACCTGGGCACCTTGCAGGAGGTGTGCTCCAAGCAGCTTGGGCTGGACGTGCAGGAAACCCTGGAGATTGCCCAGGCCCTGTACGAGACGCACAAGGCCACCACGTACCCGCGTTCCGATTCCGGCTACCTGCCTGAAAGCATGTTCGCCGAGGTGCCTGCGGTACTGGACAGCCTGCTCAAGACCGATCCGTCGCTGCGTCCGATCATGGGCCAGCTCGACCGTACCCAACGCTCGCGCGCCTGGAACGACGGCAAGGTCACGGCGCACCACGGCATCATCCCGACGCTCGAACCGGCGAACCTCTCGGCCATGAGCGAGAAGGAACTGGCGGTGTACCGACTGATCCGGGCGCACTATCTCGCCCAATTTTTGCCACATCACGAGTTCGATCGCACCGTGGCGAACTTCTCCTGCGGCCAGCAGACGCTTGCGGCCACGGGAAAGCAAGTCGTCGCCCGCGGCTGGCACCTGGTGCTGGCCGAGCCGCAGCCCGACGAGGATGGCGAGGCCACCGCGCGCAGCCAGGCTCTGCCCGCGCTGCGCGAAGGCATGGCATGCCAGGTGGCCGAGGCCGAGATCAAGGCGCTCAAGACGATGCCGCCCAAGCCCTACACTCAGGGCGAACTGGTCAAGTCGATGAAGGGCGTTGCGCGTTTCGTGACCGACCCGCGCCTGAAACAGAAGTTGAAGGACACGACGGGCATCGGCACCGAAGCCACGCGCGCCAACATCATCACCGGCCTGCTGACGCGGGGCTACCTCGTGAAGAAGGGGCGCTCCATCCGCGCCTCGGAAGCTGCCTTCACCCTGATCGACGCGGTGCCCGCAGCGATTGCCGACCCAGGGACCACCGCCGTCTGGGAACAGGCGCTGGACATGATCGAGGCCGGCCAACTCACGCTGGACGTGTTCATCGGCAAGCAGGCCGCATGGATTTCCCAGTTGATCGCGCAGTACGGCAGCACATCCCTGTCCATCAAGGTTCCCCAAGGGCCGACTTGCCCGCAATGCGGCGCACCCACACGCCAGCGCACCGGCAAGAGCGGCCCGTTCTGGTCGTGCAGTCGCTACCCCGACTGCAAAGGCACGCTGCCGGTCGAATCCGGCACGTCCAAGCGCGGGGCCTCGCGCCCGCGCCGTACCAGTGACAGCGGCCGCAAAGGCTCCTGAACGACCCCGTTTCCCGTGAGCCGTGCCCGCCATCGGCGGCGCGGCCCGTGTTCCGCACGCCCTGCGGGACGCCCAGCGCGCAACGCCTTCTTGTCCGCGTGCGCGTCCCGCCCGGCCGTCCCCGGCCACGGGACCTGAAGGTAGCTTCTCCGCGAACCGTTTCCCGCGCGTTCTGCTGATCTGCATTTTTCCGCCCGCTGCGAAGGGTCCCCCGATGGCTTGCCTGCGCGAGCCACCCGGAGACCCTTCGTGGTCAGCGGTATTCGGTGCCGGTGCCC
>CALMCS010000288.1 GCA_937862875.1 uncultured Comamonadaceae bacterium | reverse complement strand
TTGTCTGTCTTGATTGCTTAGTGGAAGAAGGTCTGTCTCATGACTCAAAACATCGTCGTAGGACTCATCGTCATCGTGGCCCTGGCCTATGTTCTGTGGCGCTACATGCCGCAGAAATGGCGCAACCCGCTGGGCAAGATCAACCCGAAACTGGCCAAGGTGTCGGGCTGTGGAAGCGGGTGCAGCAGCTGTGACAGCGGCGGCACCGCATCGTCATCGTGCGGCACTTCCTCGTCCGGCAATGCAACCGATTCCAAGCCCATCACCCTGCATGGCAAGCTGGGTGAGCACAAAGGGATTTGAAGAAGGAATAATCAAACCGCCAGATCGGCCCGCAAAGCCGACGGCGGTTTGCCCACGATGCGGGTGAACATCGTAGAAAACGCGCCAGGGCTGTCGTAGCCCATGTCCATCGCAATGGTGGTCACAGCGTCTCCCTGCGCGAGACGCGAGAGCGCATGAGCCACACAAGCACGCTGACGCCACTGCTGAAACGGCATCCCCGTCTGCTCCAGAAAATGCCGACCAAAGGTGCGCAGACTCATATGCAGTTGCACACTCCAATCCTGCGCGGTACGGTGAATGTCCGGTGCTTGCATGAACGCCGTACACAGCGCCGCAAGCCGCGCCTCTTGCGGCAGCGGGACATGCAGGGGCAGCTCGGGCGCGGCAGCCACCTCGTGCAAGAGCAGGGCGACGAGCGCACCATCCCGACCTTTCTCGTCATACAGCAAAGGCATGCCCACCGCTTGTGCAAGCAAGTGCTGCAGCAGCGGATTCACGCCCAACACTTCACACCCCTCACCAGAACGCGGCGCATCGGCAGGCTCGATATACAGGCTGCGCGTGGTCACCCCCAGCATGCACACCTGATGCGACACACCCGCCGGAATCCACACCGCCTGCTGCGGCGGAACCACCCAAGCACCTTGAGCGCTCTGCACCTGCATGATGCCCGTCGCCCCATAGAGCAACTGCGCACGGCGGTGCTCGTGCCAGTGCAGCAGCGTGCCGTATGCATAGGTGGTGCTCAGCGCCAGAACGGCTCTGCGGGTGGAGTCCAGCGTATCGACGGAGGTATTGCGCATGGGGTGGGCAGACCTGTTTGACCAGTTTGACGTGTTTGCGTAGATGAATGGCAAGTTGGCGAAATCACGCCAAACCCCATTCTCCTACGCTTGAGCCCATGACCTACTTTGAAATTTACGCGGTACTGGCGCTAGCCAGTGTTCTGGCCGGTGTCACGACCGTGCTCTTCGGTTTTGGCGGCGGCTTCGTGATCGTACCCCTGCTGTTCCACGCCGTGCGCGCCATGGCCGACCCGGCGCTCGCCAGCAGCGACTCCGCCATGCAAGTCGCCGTCGCCACCTCCGTGTGCGTGATGGTGGTCTCCTCCACACTGGCCACGCGCAAACACGCCAGGCGCGGCAACCTGGTGCGCGACCAACTCTGGCCACTGGCCGCATGGATCGGCGTTGGCGCCGTGTGCGGCGCAGCACTGGCCATGTGGGTGCCAAGCGCGTGGGTGCGCTGGGCGTTTGTGGTCTACATGGTGATCACCATCGCCGATTGCGTGCTGCGCCCGGGCTTTGTGCAGAACACCGCAATGCAGTCTGAAGAGGTGGCAACCCCATCCCCCAGCACCACGGCCGCGCTCGGCCTGAGCATCGGCACCATCGCCGCCTGTCTGGGTGTCGGCGGCAGCGTCATGACCGTGCCCCTCATGCGCCGCCGTGGACTCTCCATGACCCAATCGACCGCCATGGCGAACCCGCTGACCTTGCCGGTGGGGATTGCTGGTGCTGCGACGTATCTGCTGTTCGGTTTGGACAGCGCGCCCGCGTTGCCTGGGCCGCATTGGGGGTATGTGGACTTGTCTGCACTGGCGCTGCTGATTGTGGGGTCACTGATCGGCATGCGCTGTGCTTCGCCGCTGATTGGGCGGATTCCTGATAGGTTGCATGCGCAGATTTATGTGGGGCTGTTGGTGTTGGTGCTGGTGGGGATGCTGGTGTAGTGGCGCGAGCAGCGCACAACGGACGGTCAAACCAAGTACCCGCACAAAAATCGTCACGAGTTGCCCGCAATCGGCAGATTTGTTGCACTGCACATGTGTCGAATGCGGGTCGTGAAGTGTGCACATTGCTTTTTTAAGTTCAATGAAACAGAAGCAATGGCAATTCATATTCAGCGAAATGAGCGGTAAGCGACTTGTACGTTGTCGCTCTCGGCGCTTCATTTCATCCGTTCGCGGCTCCTCTAGGCGTCATGGGGCAGGTCGTCCATCTTTGTAGAAAACATGCCGCTGGATAGCACTTGTAGTGCTCAGGCGCACGGTTGGGCGCACCGTATTCACTCGGAAAAATCTTGCCATCTCTCAGTGTCGAACGTGTGGTCGATGCGGCGTCAGCGCGTTTGTTTTATTCAAAAAATATCAACTAAAAAACTATTGATTCACAAATGTTGAATTTTTAGAATCGATCACGAAGCGCAGCCTTAAGCCACGTGAGAGAAAAATGACCACTGAAAATCCCACGACACAAAGACAACTCACCGTCAGCATCTCGAGAGGTGCGGAAGACACTTCTTTCTCGACCTACACGGTTCCATGGCGGGAGAACCAAACCGTTCTGGACGTAGTCACCGAGATTCAGCGCACGCAGGAGCCCAGCCTGTCATACCGGTTTGCATGCCGCGTAGGCGTATGCGGTTCCTGTGCGATGACCGTCAACGGCAAACCACGCTGGACCTGCAGAACGCACGTAAGCCGCGTGGAAGAGGATGGTGTGATCGTCATCGAGCCGCTGCGCAACATGCCGCGCATCAAAGATCTGGTGGTCGATATGCGGGAGTTTTTCGACAAGTGGAAAAAGGCCGGGAACACCTTTGTGGGAACCGCCACGCGCAACGATCCGCCTGCGCCCGTGCTGCCGCAAAGCAAGAAGCGCAAGCTCGCGGATGCGGCCATCGAATGCATCAACTGCGGGGTGTGCTATGCCGCTTGCGACGTGGTGTCCTGGGACAAGGACTATCTGGGACCCGCCGCGTTGAACCGTGCCTGGACGCTGTTCAACGACGAGCGCCACGCCGACCCCAAGGATGTGCTCAACAAGGCAACCTCCGGCGGCGGCTGCAATTCATGCCACAGCCAGGGAAGCTGCATGCAGCACTGCCCTGTGAGCCTGAGCCCTACCGGCAGCATCGCCGGACTCAAGCGCAATGCGCTGCTCAGTTTCTTCAAAAGGGGCTGACATGGAAGCCCGCCTGTTTGCGCTTCAGCGCCTGACCGCCATGCTCATGGCGCCCTTTGTCCTGGTGCATGTGGGACTGATCATCTATGCGGTCCGTGGTGGTTTGACGGCTGCAGAAATTC
>CALMCS010000287.1 GCA_937862875.1 uncultured Comamonadaceae bacterium | reverse complement strand
TGTGCTGAACCATCACACCGCTCTTTCTTCCCCCGCCTTGCACCGCGCCGGCGGGTCGTCATCATGAATGCCGAAGCCTTTGACACCGATGTGCTGGTGATCGGCGGCGGCAATGCCGCGCTGTGTGCCGCGATCATGGCCGCCGAGGCGGGTTCGCGCGTGACCTTGCTGGAGTCTGCGCCGCGCGATTGGCGCGGTGGCAACTCGGGCCACACGCGGAATTTGCGCTGCATGCACGATGCACCGCAGGATGTGCTGATCGAGGCCTATCCCGAAGAAGAGTTCTGGCAGGACTTGCTCAAGGTGACCGGTGGCATCACCAACGAGCACCTCGCGCGGATGGTGATTCGCGCCTCGTCGACCTGCCGCAATTGGATGCGCAAACATGGCGTGATCTTTCAGCCGCCGCTGTCCGGCGCGCTGCATGTGGCGCGCACCAATGCGTTCTTCATGGGCGGCGGAACGGCGCTGGTGAACGCGTATTTCCGCAGTGCCGAAAACCTCGGCGTGCAGATCCATTACGAGGCTCTGGTCGATCGCCTCGAGATCGACAACGGCGTGTTCAAGGCCGCATACACCACCACCGGCAAGCGCTTCACCGCGAAGAGCTGCGTGCTGGCGGCGGGTGGTTTTGAATCCAATCGCGAATGGCTGCGTGAGGCCTGGGGCCAGAACGAGCGCGGCGAATGGCCTTCGGACAACTTCCTGATTCGCGGCACCGCATTCAACCGCGGCGTGCTGCTCAAGCACATGCTGGACGAGCACCGCGCCGATCGCATTGGCGACCCGACGCAGGCCCACATGGTGGCGATCGACGCCCGTGCGCCGCTGTATGACGGAGGCATCTGCACCCGCATCGATTGCGTGTCGCTCGGCGTGGTGGTCAACCGCGAGGCGCAGCGCTTCTACGATGAGGGCGAAGACTTCTGGCCCAAGCGCTACGCCATCTGGGGCCGTCTGGTGGCCATGCAGCCGCAGCAGATCGCCTATTCGATCATCGACTCCAAGGCCATCGGCCGCTTCATGCCGCCGGTGTTTCCGGGCGTGAAGGCGAACTCGCTCGAAGAGCTGGCAGAGAAGCTGGAGCTCGATGTCGACACGTTCATGCAGACCCTGAACGCCTACAACGACAACTGCCACGTCGGCAAATTCGATCACACCGCGCTCGACGACTGCCACACCGAAGACATCACGCCGGCCAAGACGCATTGGGCCCGCCCGATCGACACGGCACCGTTCTACGGTTACGCGCTGCGTCCCGGCGTGACCTTCACGTATCTCGGTTTGAAGGTCGACGATACCGCCGCCGTGCGCTTTGACGACAAGCCCAGCCCCAACCTGTTTGTGGCCGGCGAAATGATGGCCGGAAACGTGCTCGGCAAGGGCTACACGGCCGGTGTCGGCATGTCGATTGGAACCGCGTTTGGCCGCATCGCCGGACGCAATGCAGCGCTCAGCGCACAAGGCCAACCTGCGGTTGCAGGTGCCGTGAAAGATGAAGTGAGCGAGGTCGCCTGAAATGCAAACACTACAAGCCCTGACTGAAGACGCCAAGGCGCTGGCCCAAGGCCAGATCGTGCCGATGACCGCCGCCGAAGACGAAGTCGCGCGCGTCATGCAGATCTGCAATGCCTGCCGTTACTGCGAAGGTTTCTGCGCGGTGTTTCCCGCGATGACACGTCGCCTTGAATTCCCCAAGGCCGACGTGAATTTTCTGGCCAACCTGTGCCACAACTGCGGTGCCTGTCTGCACGCCTGCCAGTACGCGCCACCGCATGAATTCGCGGTCAACGTGCCCAAGGCCATGGCCGAGGTGCGCGGCGAAACCTATACCCACTACGCCTGGCCACCGGCACTCGGCACGCTCTACAAGAACAACGGACTCACGCTGTCCGTCGCCCTGGTGATCGGCCTCGCGCTGTTCCTGATCCTCGCCGTAGTGGCTCAAGGCGGCCTCGGCGCGCTGTGGAGCCACGAGACCGCAGGCAACTTCTACAACCTGTTCCCACACAACCTGCTCGCGGGCATCTTTGCGCCGGTGTTCCTGTTCGTGGTGTTTGCGCTGTTCATGGGCGTGCGCCGCTTCTGGAAAGAAATCAAACCCGTCACCAGCGGTGTCGACGTGAGCGGCCCCGCCGCCGCGGAAGCCACGCACGATGTGCTGCGCATGAAGTACCTCGACGGCGGCGCAGGCCAAGGCTGCCCGAACGAAGACGATGCCTACACGCTCGCCCGCCGACGCATGCACCACTTCACGTTCTACGGCTTCATGCTGTGCTTCGCGGCCACGGCACTGGGTACGGTCTATCACTATGCATTCGGCTGGTTTGCACCGTATGACTTCCCGAGCCTGCCCAAACTGCTCGGAGCCATCGGCGGCGTCAGCCTGCTCATCGGCACGAGCGGCCTGTGGCACCTGAACCGCAAGCGCGATCCGGAGCATGGCGACCTCAAGCAGAAACCCATGGACCTCGGCTTCATCGCGCTGCTGTTCCTCGTCTCGCTGAGCGGACTCGCGCTGTGGCTGGGCCGCAGCACACCGGCGATGGCATTGCTGCTGTGCGTGCACCTGGGCGCGGTGATGGCCCTGTTCCTGACGCTGCCCTACGGCAAGTTTGCGCACGGTGTTTTCCGCACGGCTGCGCTGCTGCGCCACAGCACGGAAAAGCGCCAACCCAATCCGATTGGACTGGGTGCGGATTGAGCACGATACTGGCGTAAAAACACTGACAGCCCCATAGAAAACAACGGAGACAACACATGACCACAGAGGGTTTGAACGCACTGAAAATCTCGTCGATGAAGGACCAATGCTCGCCCGCCGAATGGCAGGCGCGCGTGGACCTCGCCGCGTGCTACCGCCTCGTGAATCTATACGGCATGTCCGACATGATGGCCAACCATATTTCGTCGCGCGTGCCCGGTGAAGACGGAGCCTTTCTCATCAATGCGTACGGCATGATGTACGAAGAGATCACGGCCTCCAGCCTGATCAAGGTGAGCCATGACGGCAGCATTCTCTCCACCCCCGACTTCGGCGATCTGAACTACGGCGTCAACAAGGCCGGCTACGTGATCCACAGCGCCGTGCATGAAGCACGTCCCGAGGTCGACTGCGTGATCCACACGCACAGCTGGGCCTCCATGGCCGTGTCATCGCTGGAATGCGGACTGCTGCCGATCACGCAAACCGCCATGCGCTTTCTGAAGATCGGCTATCACGACTACCAGGGCGTGGTGCTCGACACCGCAGAGCAGGAATCGCTGGTCAAGGATCTGGGTTCAGGTGAAGCGCTGATTCTGCGCAATCACGGCGCGCTCACCGTGGGCCGCACGGTCGGCGAAGCATTCAACTGGATGCACCGCCTCGAACTCGCCTGCCGCTCGCAATTGGCGGCCATGGCCTGCAACACCCCGTTCGTGAAGGTGGCACCCGACGTGCTGGAAGAAACCTGGAACAACTACCAGCCCAGTACCCGTCGCCCCTACGGTCAGATGGAGTGGCCGGCCTTGCTGCGCAAGCTCGACCGCCTCGACCCCAGCTACCGCACCTGAACGATCGACAACCCGTTCCCCCAATCGCGCATCCAACCACCCCATGGTTGATGCGCGTACTGCCTTGATGGATTGATCAATCAATAGATCAATTGAAGCTTGGCGGTGGCTTTTCAACAGTACATAAAAATGACGGAGACAACAATGACATTCGCACGCCCACAGGTTCATTCCCCTTCCCCATTGGCCTCGCGTCGCCGCTTCAACTCGGCACTGGTCGCATCCGCGCTGCTGCCGCTGGCCGGCATCGTCAAGGCCCAGGACAAGTGGCCCTCCAAACCCGTGAAGGTGGTGGTTGCCTTCACCGCGGGCGGCACGACCGACCTGCTGGCACGCGCCGTGACGCAGAAGCTTTCGGAGAAGCTGGGGCAGTCCTTCATCATCGACAACAAGCCCGGTGGCGGCGGCAACATTGGCACCGAATTCGTGGTGCGCTCGCCCGCCGACGGCTATACGCTGATCGTCAACTCCGTGGGGCCGATCTCGGTCAATCAGAGTCTCTACAAGAACATGGGCTACGACCCGTTGGTCGATCTCGTGCCGATCGTGCAGATCGCCGATGTGCCCAACGTGCTCGTGGTGCATCCCTCGGTTCCGGCGAAGACCTTTGAGGAATTCGTCGCCTACATGAAGGCCAATCCGGGCAAGCTGAGCTACGGCTCCACCGGCGTCGGCACCTCGTCGCATCTGTCGAGCTACATGCTCAGCCAACGCGTCGGCAGCGACACCCTGCACGTGCCCTACAAGGGTGCGAACGCATTGAATGATCTGCTCGCCGGTCGTCTGCAGTTCATGTTTGCGACGATCCCTTCGGTGATCCAGCACATCAAGTCCGGCAAGCTGCGCGCATTGGCCGTCTCGAGCGACAAACCATCGCGCTCGCTGCCCGGCGTTCCGACCGTTGCGGAGAAGGGCTTCCCCGGTTTTGCCGCGGGCTCATGGTTCGGTTTCTTCGGCCCCAAGAACATGCCCAAGGACGTGATCGAAAAGCTCAACAAAGCGGTCAATGAAGCATTGCCGGCACTCGAGGACCAAATGATCCGCGAAGGCGCGGACCCCGTGGGCGGCAGTGCCGAGCAGTTCGGCCAATTCACGCGCAAGGAATTCGTGAAGTGGCAAAAGATCGTCAAGGATTCTGGAGCCACGGTCGACTGATGCACCGAGAGCCTGGGGGTCTTCTGTGACCACCCAGCCTTGCGACCCACCGCAACGCCCCTTCTGAATAGCGCACGCCACCATGAATTCTTCAAATTCCCACACCGCCGCCTTGCGCATTCTCGTGTCGGATGCGACCCGCCAAAAGCATGGCGAACGCATTCAGGCCTGCGTAGGCGCGCGAGCGGCCGTATTGGTGAGCGTCGATGACGTCGAGCAGCGCGGCGCGGAATTCGACATCGCGTTTGTGTCGCGCGATGTGACGGGTCTGTCCACCAAGCACGAATTGATGCCGGACACCCGGCGCTTCTATGACGCCATGCGCGCCAGCCAAAGCCTGCGCTGGATGCACTTTCACTCCGCTGGAGCCGACCGTCCGGTGTATCTGGAGCTGCTGGCACGCGGTGTGCTGCTCACCTCGTCCGCAGGAACCAATGCGGAAGTGGTGGCGCAAACCGCGGTCACGGGTCTGTTGATGCTGGGCCGCCGTTTTCCCGAACTGCTCGCCGCACAACAGCGCCGCGAATGGTCGCCACTGATCGATCGATCGCCGTTGCCACCCGACATTCAGGGGCAGACCGCCACCATCGTGGGCTGGGGCGGCATCGGCCAGGCCATCGGCCGCATCCTGGGCGCCATCGGCCTGCACATTCAGGTGGTGCGCAGCAGCGCACAAGCCACCGACAACCACCCGCTACCTCCGGTCGCGTACGAAGACATCCACCGCATTCTTCCGCGCACCGACTGGCTGATTCTGGCCTGCCCGTTGTCCGACCGCACGCGCCAGCTCATCGATGCAAAGGCCCTTGCGCAACTGCCCAGCGGGGCGCATCTCATCAACATCTCGCGCGGCGATGTGGTGGAAGAACCCGCGCTGATCGACGCCCTCACCAGCGGCCGGCTCGCTGGTGCATTTCTCGATGTGTTTGCACACGAGCCGCTTGCACAGGACTCCCCGCTGTGGAGCCTTCCCAACGTGATTGCCACACCGCACAGCGCCGGCTTTGCTGCGGGCAACGCGGCCCGCGTCGTGCAGATGTTTCTCGACAACCTTTCCCGATTTTCCAATGGCTCTCCATTGGTGAACGTAGTGCGTGGATGAACCCGGTTTCTGACAAGGCCGTCCACGCCTTACGACCCTAAAAATAAAAAGCAATTCTTCCTCTATTCCTGACCCACCGGATGACACCATGAACAAGCGATCCATCCTCCTGCGCGCTACCGCCCTCGCCACTTTGGCGATGCTGGGCACCACCTCTTCATTCGCCGCCGACCCCGCTGCGGTATTCCCGCCCAACAAGCCCGTCACGCTGGTCGTCGGCTTTGCGGCCGGTGGTGCAGCCGATGCGGCGGCCCGCATGATCGCCAAGAAGCTCGGCGAGAACATTGGCCAGACGGTCGTGGTGGACAACCGCGGCGGCGCGGGTGGCAACATTGCGCACCAGCAAGTGGCGGCAGGCACCGGCGATGGCTCGGTGTTGCTGTTCGGATCCGTGGGTCCGCTCACGATTGCTCCGCACTTGATGAAGCTGCCGTATGACCCGTTCAAGGACCTCTCACCGATCTCTGGTGGCGTGTACTTTCCCAACGTGTTGGTGGTGCACAAGGGCGCTGGCGTGAAGACGCTGGCCGAGTTTGTCGCCAAGGCCAAGGCGAAACCGGGCAGCGTGGATTTCGCGTCGACCGGCGCGGGTTCGGCCTCGCATCTGGCGGGTGAGTTGTTCAACCAGCGCGCCAACATCGACATGGTGCACATCCCCTACAAGGGCGGCGCCCCCGCGCTGCAGGACTTGCTGGGCGAGCGCGTCACCAGCTACTTCGCCGCACCGCCGACCGCGCTGCCGCATATCGAAACCGGCAAGCTGATTCCGCTGGCCACGACCGGGCTCACGCGCCCTGCATACATGCCCAATATTCCCACGGTGGCCGAGCAGGGCTACCCTGGATTTCAGGCGTTGAACTGGTATGCGTTTGTGGCGTCTTCCAAGACACCGAAGCCCATGCTGGATCGATGGAACGTGGAGATTGTGAAAGTCCTGAACGATCCCGAAGTGAAGGTAGCCCTCGCCAAACATGGGCTGGACCCCCACCCCACCACACGCGCCGAATTCGCAACCTTCATGAAGAAAGAATACGACCAATGGGGCGCCATCGTTAAAGAACGAAAAATCACTGCGCAGTAACTTTCTATTTTTGGAATACAACGGGCTTGAATCAGCTTTGTGACGAGCTTGTTGTCTGTGATTTGGTTCGCAGTCTTCGTTTTGAGATGACGATATAGGGCCCTATGCGTTGTTGCGATGCCTTGCCGTACGGAAGTACTGTCAGCGGCATCGACGCCTAGCCTAGGACCCTATCTCGTCATTCGGGGGACCAGTTCCTGGGCTCCGTTCGCTGCTTGGGTGGTGTTTGGATAACCAA
>CALMCS010000286.1 GCA_937862875.1 uncultured Comamonadaceae bacterium | reverse complement strand
GTGCCGATCGCGTAGTGGTCTTCAGCGGCGACACCGCGATGAGCGATGAGGTCATCGCACTGTCGAAAAACGCTGACGTGCTGGTGCACGCAGTGCTGGACGTGGAGCACACCACCGCGCTGTTCACCAAGAAATTCGCCGAGCAAGGCCGCTCGCCCGAGGAAGCCAAACGCGTCCTCAAGGCAGTGATCGACATCCACACCACCGTGGAACAAGTGGGCCAAATTGCCAAGGCCGCGAACGTGAAAACCGTGGTGCTGAACCACTTCGTGCCGGGCTTCGATCCTTCGATGACCGACGAGATGTGGGCTGATGGCGTGCGCAAGCACTTCAGCGGCAAAGTCATTGTCGGTCGCGACTTGATGGAATTGTGATCTCGAACTCACAACCGACTGCCATCCGGCAGTGAGTGTTGTGACTGGCAATTCAATGCAACCTCGTGCAGCGATGTGCATGAATCCTCCACACCGTGTGGAACCTCTGGCCTCAGTGGCTGTTAGCGAAACTTAGATAGGAGATATTGACATGAAGTACCCAATACTTGTGGGTGGCTTGGCCGCGGCATGCGCTGTTGTCATGCCCTTGACGGCGAGTGCGCAAAGCAGCGTCACTCTGTACGGGGTCGTCGACGCGGGGGTGACGCATCTGAGCAATGGCGGCAACGGCAGCGTCAACCTGCTGTCCAACAGCGCCTACGGCACGAGCCGACTTGGGTTTCGCGGATCGGAGGATCTGGGAGGTGGCTGGCGCGCCAACTTCGTGCTGGAAGGTGGCATGAACAATGACACGGGCACCGGCGTTCCCTCCAACTCCAACAACCAGGCCAGCGGCGCGGGCACCGGGACAGGCTTTACCTTCAATCGTTTGTCGTACGTGAGTCTGGCCGGCCCGATGGGTGAAGTGCGCATGGGTCGCGACTTCTCATTGGCGCACTGGAGCACCATCTTCTTCGACACGTTCAACCAGAACGGCGTCGCCAAGGTCGGCAATCTGTCGTACGGGGCCACGGGCACGGGACCGCTGTTCACCACCATCGTGACCAGCAATACCATCAGCTACTGGTTGCCGAAAAATCTGGGCGGCGTGTATGGCGCTGTCATGGTGGGTCTGGGCGAAAACGGGTCGGGCTCCCCTGCTTCCAAAGACGGCAACTACTACGCTGGTCGACTGGGATATGCGCAGGGCCCGTTCGATATCGCCGCGGCCATTTCACAGACCAAGTACGCCAGCACCGCAACCCTGGGCAACTACACCCATGCCAATATCGGCGGCAGCTACGACGCAGGCTTTGCCAAGTTCTTCGCGCTGTACAACCGCGTGGACGTCGACCTCGCACCGGGCAAGGTACGCAAGACCACCATCGACGTAGGCGCCCATATTCCGGTGAGCCCACAAGGGAAAATTCGCGTGAGCTACGCCATGCTCAGCGACAGCAGTTCGACCAGCTTGCGCAACGCCAACGGCACGGCACGCGACTCCAACGATGCGCGCCAGATCGGCATTGGCTACGTCCATGATCTGTCCAAGCGCACCGCGCTCTACGGCACCTACGCGCAATTGAAGAACAAGGGCCAGGGTACGTACGGTGTCATGGGCGGTTATGCGCCGATGGCGGGACGCAACTCTTCGGGCTTCGAATTTGGCATGCGCCACATTTTCTAAAACCGGCCCACGCTACTCAACGCCAACGCAGTCAAGGACTGCGTTGGCTACAGGCGAATGTTTTCACCCGTGAGTGCGATGCCGAAATTGTTCGTTAACCAACAAAAAATCGCCGAGTGCGGTACAGGAGTGTGAAGACATGCAAACCATAGAATTGAACGGCAACTCATTTGACTACGACGACGGCGGCTCGGGCAGCCAGACCTTGCTCCTCCTGTCCGGCTGGTGCCAGGACCACCGTCTGTTCAAGAACATCGTGGACCCGCTGCGTGAGAAGTACCGCGTGATCCGCCTCGACTGGCGCGGCCACAATGCCGCGCGCACGCACAACGGCGATTTCAACGTGGACGATCAGATCAACGACGTAGTGGCATTTCTGGATGCCAAGGGCATCAATGAAGTGATCCCGGTTTCGACCTCCCACGGCGGGTGGGCCAACATCGGTGTCACCCAGCGACTGGGCATTGAACGCGCCCCCAAGACCATTGTGTTCGACTGGTTGATGCTCAGCGCGTTCACCGATTTGATGGATGCATTGCGCAAGAGTCAAGAGGAAGGTACCTGGCAAGAGGGCCGCGATGGACTGTTCCGCGAATGGGTCTCCAACACCGACAACCAGGACGTGATCGACCATGTGTGGAACGAAATGGCGTCGTACGATCCGGAGATGTGGATTCGCTCATGCCGCGAAATCGAACGCGCCTACGCGAAGTGGAACTCTCCACTCGAGCGCATCGCCGCGCTGACACCTTCACGCCCCGTAGCGCATATCTACTCGCAGCCCATCTCTGTGGACTACGATAATCTACAGCTCGATTTTGCGAAGAAGAACGCTTACTTCAAACCCATCAAGATCGTCGGAAAAACCCATTTCCCCACACTCGAATCGCCCAAGGAGTCCGTCCAGGCGATCATGAACTTTGTAGGCTGAAGATGAGCAATCTCCTGCGTTACTACGACCTCAAGGAACTGGACCGCCAATACTTCATTCGCGGAACCGTTCCCGACATTGCGCCCATCGTTGCGGAATACACGCGCCGCACGGCCGAGGTCCGGGGCGAGGTTCCCTGTGTTTTGAACGTCGCTTACGGAGGCACCGAGCCCGAGCGCCTGGACATCTTCCCGAGCCAGATCAACAAGGGCCAGCCAGCACCCGTCTTCGTGTTCATTCACGGCGGATTCTGGCGCGCGCTCGATGCGGCAGACTCTGGCTTCATGGCCAAGGCCTTCACCGAAAACGGTGTGTGTGTGGTGGTCGTCAACTACGCGTTGGCACCGGACGCGAGCATGGACCAGATCGTCGACCAATGCCGCGCGGCACTGGCTTGGACGTTCAAGAATATTGCAAGCCACGGCGGCGATCCGCAGCGCATCTACGTGGGCGGAAGCTCGGCAGGCGGCCACCTGGCCGGCATGATGCTGTCGCCCGATTGGCAAGAGAAATACCAGGTGCCGGATCTGCAGATCCAAGGCGGCTTGATGCTGAGCGGCCTCTACGAGCTGGAGCCGCTGCTGCCCACGCACGTCAATGAATGGGCAAAAATGGACGTGGCCAGTGCACACCGCAACAGCCCGATCCGTTCACTGCCCAAGGCCGGTACGCGCCTGGTCTTCACCTACGCGCCCAACGAAACGGATGAGTTCAAGCGCCAAACAGAAACCTATATGGCCGCATGTACTGCCACGGGTAGCACCTGCTCATTCGTGGCCGTTCCGGGCACCAATCACTACGACATCTGCTTCGAAATGGCCGATGCCCACAGCGACATGTGCCGGGCCACGTTTGCCATGATGGGCTTGGCCCCGTCTTGACCTTGACAATGGGGTGACATCCGTCACCCCATCGCTCACTGAAGCAACATGTCCGTGAAATCCTGCACCAGTTTCTCGTCGAGCAACGAGGCGTGGTTGACCCGGTAATTCACGGCACATCCGTCAAACGTCATCACAATGAAGTGCGCCAGCCGCCGCCGTTTGGCATGCGCTTTCTGGAGCTGCGGCACGACCGACTTGAGGATTGCCTCAATGCGACTCTCGAGCCACTCGCGCAGCTCCGGCTTGTAGTGATCGCTCGGACCGACGGTGGAAATGGCCTGAATCAGGTTGTTGGTGAAGCAGTTGTCGAGCGTGGGAATCTCGCGCAAAAGCCCATTGAGAAAGACACGACATTTCTCTTCGGGTGTGCCTGCCAGGTCGATTTGCTCTTCCAGCAAGCCAATTTTCTCCTTGAGCCAGACCTCGTATACGGAGAAAAAAACATCGACCTTCGACTGGAAGTAGATGTAGATATTGGCATTGGACACACCGGCGGTACGCGCAATCTGACTCATGGACGCGCCCACGTACCCCTTGTCGGAAACAATGGCTAGGGTCGCCTCGAGGATGGCGGTGCGGACGTCTTCTTTTTTGACTTGTGGCATGGCGTAAGACTACCATTACCGAGTGACATTCGGTATATCGGCGACGACATGGCTCCAAGTTGAAAGCAGTTTTCCCCATCGTTTGGGCACCCGGATGCGCCGCAAGTCGCTGAGGAACGTTGGATGGAGATGCCCAACTCTGCCATCATGCAGACCATCGGAAATCAAGGCCCTTCCCCTCCGGAACCCTCTCAACCCATGCCCTCACCCTCTGAAAAAGTA
>CALMCS010000285.1 GCA_937862875.1 uncultured Comamonadaceae bacterium | reverse complement strand
GAAGCAAAAGGAAGTGACTGCGCCGCCGGGCGCAATCCCGGCTCCGGGAAAAAAACCAAGAGCAAATTCAAAAAAAGAGATCACCCCCCCACCCCATACCGATAAGTAAAGTAAGCCGCAGCCACCACACCAATAACAGCCAGAATGGTCATAACCCGCCCCATGATCTACCCCTAAAAAACAAAAACCAGAAGAAGTACTCAATAGAACTGAGTAACCGTCTCAAACCCACCGCTGACAGCGTCAAAAAAAAGATAAGCCGCCCCATTGTCGTGAAACAGCTCAGGCACCTTGATCGGTAATTGCCCGATGAAGTACGAGGGCACATCGCCATGAATGGGCCATTCAGGACTCTGAATCCACTGCGGCGGCTTACCTGAGTACTTGAACAACTCCTTGATCCGCTCTTTCCCCAATTTCTTCTTCTGCGCCTCGCTGAGCGTCACATCCTTGGGCAGCACATGCTCCAGAATGAACTCCATCGGCAAATCCAGATAAGCAGGCTGCACGGAATGCAAAAAACTGTGGAACTTGCTTAGCGCAGTGAAATGCGGCTTCACCGGTTGGAACCCAACCTCGGCGAGTTTGAGAAACTCCTCCACCTTGAGCTCCGCTTGGGCCAGACCAGACTGGGTAGACAAATCCACGTCATTAGTCACTTGGCGGTAGTAGTTGGTCAGCGCCGGATAAAGCGGGTTGATGAAGACCTTGAGCAGCGCCTGCATGGGTGCTTTCTGCAACGCCTGTTCGAACGCCACGCCCTCCAGACGGCCTTCGATGAAGGCGACCAAGACTCCCAACTCATGCAGGTAAGGTGCTGCTTCAGGCCTCATCCCATATTTCCTTCAAAGAAACCGATGGCGAACAACGGATGAACGGATGAACAGAGATCGGCGACCTCACCCGCCCATCTTGATCACTGGGAAGTACCCACGCGCGGCCAACGGTGCCTCCACGTTGGTGACGAAGACATAACGACTGCCTTTGGGTAGTTCTTCCTGAATGGCCTCGAACAGCGCAACCGCTGACAGGTTCCCCCGAGTCAACGACTCCAGCCGCGGATCGTTCTGGCCCCAATCGCTGTGGCGCAAAGCCAATTCGATCACCTGCGGCGACGTGAGCCGCTCGTAGACAAACACAAAATCGTCGCGATTCGACTTGATCGCCTTGGCCACCGAGGCGCTGATGTCGTGTGGTCCTCCGCGCAAGGCGTTGTCCCGCATGGCGTCTTCTCTGGCCGTGCGCAGACCATTCAGGTGCCGCTCGCGAATGACATCCCATTGCTCTTCGTTGACGGCAGACACCGCTTTCGTGCCTTGAGGCGTCCGTGCCTGGCGGGCGATGGACTTCACCTCGCTCATCGTGGGATCTTCCTGCGCCAAACGGTAGTCCATCGAATCCGCGTGCATGCGCATGACCAATGCGGGCAGATTGCGGGCGGTGACGTCGACAGGAGGGGTTCCCGGCCGCGGGTGCGCCGCGAGCCAGCGTGTCAGTTCGGCGGCAGGGGTGCCGGGGGAGAATTTTTGGTAGGTCCAGGCGGGCGGGTAGTAGCTCTTGGCATCGCGCTGCGCGCTGGCACCGGCGGTGACGACCTTTCCGTCGTCATAAAAGCGTGAAACCTCTACCGCGCCCAGAGCGCCCTGCACCTCCTGAACCCATGCCAAGGTGCCGTCTTGCGGATGAATACCGCTCCACACGCGCACTCCGGGCATTTGGGGGATGGTGTAACGGCCGGCGGACTCGTATCCAAGCGCCTTGAACTCGCGCATGACATGCTTGATGCGCGAATCGACGAATTGCAACTTCTGTTTGAGCACCAGGCGGATGCGTGGCGCTGTGACGGCCACGCCCGACGTGCGCGCCTTGGCACTGGCGTTCGCATTCGCACTTGCAGAAGCGCTCTCTAGAGCCGCACCTGTTTCGGAGTCGCTGACAGTGCGCCTGCGCCGAAACCACAGCAGCGCGACGACAAGAAGCAAACCCACAACCAGCGCAATGGGGCCTGCGCCAAACATTTCCAGCATGAGAGGACGGTCTCCGTATTCTGATGGATACGCTCACCGTCGCGGCTTGCTCCACGGGTAGGCAGAGTGAAGTCGCGATGAAAGCAAAGGACAGCACAGCCTAACCCTATCGATTGATTTCAACAACACATAATAAACATTTGTTTCATTTTTCCTATCAAGCACTCTGCGGCATCCGCATCGCACTCAAGGCGTCGTCAGCCTTGTTTCAGTCTCCGCCACAGCGTCGCGCGGCTGATGGCCAGGATCTC
>CALMCS010000284.1 GCA_937862875.1 uncultured Comamonadaceae bacterium | reverse complement strand
TTCGGAAAAGCTTTTTCCCAAAATTGATAAGTCCAAGGTGTTGGAGAGTGCGTATTCTTTGGAGTTTGTGAATTTTACGGAGTTTACTTCGTTGAATGAATTGTTTTTTTCATGCGTTGAAAAGAATGTCAAACTTCTCCGGCAAAAAGGAGTGAAGTTGGGTAATGCTCTTGTTCACTGAGTTCCTGCTGGGGTGGAATGTGATTTTAAAAATGGAATGCAACATTCAGGTTTCAATTAATCAGGGGTAATTTCTAGTTTGAAACGGATGATTTCAATGCTGAATTGCTACGGCGGCGATTCAACAAAATCGGGCTAGTCATTCCAACCTGACGAGCTACCTGCAGCGCTCACGCAAAGGGTGGCGCACTACGCGATCAGTTCTCAAGCGGCTGGGGATGAGCGGGCCGTTGCAAGAAAACCCTCGCAATCCTGCGGCTCCTCTGCTCAGTACAAAGCAGCAGATCGGGCTGAGGGTTACACGAACTTCGTGCCACACGAATTTCGTGTAAACTTGGCGCTGTGAAAAATCTGACCATTACCGTGGATGACGACGTGCTCGAGTGGGCTCGGATCGAGGCTGCTCGGCGCGGCACCAGTGTGTCGCGCATGGTGGGGGATTTCATGGCCGAGATGCAGCGGCGGCAAGATACCTATGAGCGTGCCTATCTGGCGTGGCGCACGGACGAGCGCAGCTGGAATGCCGGTGGCGGTGATGGTGTTGATGGCGACACGCCCCCAACCGTGCGCAAGTCCACTTTGCAGCGTTCGTCTGCCAAAGGGGGCGCTGAATGAATCCCGTCTTTGTCGATACCTCCGTGCTGGTGGCCGCAGAAGATGTGGGCGCGGTCGCTTTGTATGCTGCAAGCTTGGCTTGGCTGGATCTGCTGTGGCGTACGCGCAGCGGGCGCACCGCCAGCCAGTCGCTGTGTGAGTTCTATGACGAGGTCACCACGGCCGCCGTGCCTTTGCCGCAGGGCGATGCGCGTGCCGCCATTCGCCGTTATCAGACCTGGAATCCCTGGCTCACCGACGCCGCTACGCTGGAAACCGCGTGGGCCGTTCAGGCGCGCCATCAGCTGGCCTTTGGTGATTGTCTTGCCGTGGCCTGTGCGCAGCACAGCGGTTGCGAGCAGATGTTGACGCTCAACCTGCCGCATGGAATGCAATTTGGCGGAGTGACGATGGTGCATCCCTTGCACTTGCCGGCTCCAGCGGATGCCGCGAGTTAAGGCTGCCTTTTTCCTTCGTTTCTATTGTCTTTTTTCTTTCTTTCTTCTCTCTCTTTTCATTCACCCCTCACTTCGCCTTTCGACGACCAAGAAGTTTTCATCATGACCACATTGACCGCATCCCCCACCAAAGCACTTGAACGCATCCGTCCCGACGTGCGAGCGATGCATGCGTATGTGGTGCAAAGCTCGGTGGGTTATTTGAAGATGGACGCGATGGAGAACCCGTTCAGCCTGCCTGCATCGCTGCAGCAGGAGCTTGGCCAACGCCTCGGTGCGCTGGCGCTCAATCGCTACCCGGGCGAGCGCATGAACGACCTGAAGGCGGCGCTGGCCACCTATGCCGGTGCACCCGAAGGCTCGGCGATTTTGCTGGGTAACGGGTCCGATGAAATCATCAGCTTGCTGGCACTGGCTTGTGCCCAGCCGCACGCCGGTGGCCGCGCCAAGATGATTGCGCCGATGCCCGGATTTGTGATGTATCCGATGAGCGCGCAGTTGCAGGGGCTGGATTTCGTGAACGTGTCGCTCACGGCCGATTTCGAGCTGGATGAGCCAGCCATGCTGGCCGCGATTGCCGAGCACCAGCCGGTCATCACCTATCTCGCCTATCCCAACAATCCCACCGCGACGCTGTGGGACGAGGGCGCGGTGCAGCGCATCATCGACGCCGTGGGCGCGCAGGGTGGTTTTGTGGTGATGGACGAGGCGTATCAGCCCTTTGCCAGCCGCAGCTGGATCACCCGCATGCGGGCCGAGCCCGAGCGCAACGGCCATGTGCTGCTGATGCGCACGCTCAGCAAGTTTGGTCTGGCCGGTGTGCGCCTCGGTTACCTGATCGGCCCCGCCGCCATCGTGAGCGAAATCGACAAGGTGCGCCCGCCCTACAACGTGAGCGTGCTGAACTGCGAGGCCGCTATTTTTGCGCTCGAACACGCCGATGTGTTTGCCGCGCAGGCCGCCGAGCTGTGCGCCGAGCGCGCCAAGCTGGTCGCACAATTGCGCCACATGTCGGGCGTGGAAAAGGTCTGGGACAGTGAGGCCAACATGGTGCTCATCCGCGTGACCGACGCCGCCAAAATCTTTGCGGGCATGAAGGCCCGAAAAGTGCTGATCAAAAACGTTTCTACAATGCACCCATTGCTGGCGAATTGCCTGCGCCTGACCGTCGGAAATGCTGCCGACAATGCTCAGATGCTGGCGGCGCTGGAGGCTTCCATATGACATCCACTCTTGTACCTACCTCCCCGGCGGGCGATGCCAATGCCGATCGCGTTGCCGAAGTCTCTCGCAACACCGCCGAAACGCGCATCAAGGTGCGCGTGAATCTGGACGGCAAGGGCGCTTCGCGCATTGCCACCGGCATCGGCTTCTTTGATCACATGCTGGAGCAGATCGCGCGCCACGGCCTGATCGATCTGCAGATCGACTGCGATGGCGATCTGCATATCGACGGCCACCACACGGTGGAAGACGTCGGCATCACGCTGGGTCAGGCGTTTGCGATTGCGGTGGGCGACAAGAAGGGCCTGCGCCGCTACGGCCACGCCTACGTTCCATTGGATGAAGCGCTGTCCCGCGTGGTGGTGGATTTCTCCGGTCGCCCGGGTCTGCACCTGCACATTCCGTTCACGTCCGGCAGCATCGGCGGTTTCGACACCCAGCTGACCTACGAGTTTTTCCAGGGCTTTGTGAACCACGCTGGCGTCACTCTGCACATCGACAACCTCAAGGGCATCAACGCACACCACCAGTGCGAGACGGTGTTCAAGGCCTTTGCCCGCGCGCTGCGTGATGCGCTCGAGCGCGATCCGCGTTCTGCTGGCATGATTCCATCCACCAAGGGCTCGCTGTAAATTCGGCCGAAAAATCGTTGGCGCAAGTAACTATGAGCAGTGAATCAAAAACCGTTGCGGTAGTCGACTACGGCATGGGCAATCTGCGCTCCGTGTCGCAGGCCGTTCTGGCCGCTGCCAATGGCAGTGGCTGGAATGTGATCATCACCTCCGAGCCCGACCAGGTGCGCGCCGCCGAGCGCGTGGTGCTGCCGGGCCAGGGCAATATGCGCGACTGCATGCGCGAGTTGCGTGAATCCGGCCTGCAGGAAAGCGTGCTCGAGGCCGCGGCCAACAAGCCGTTGTTCGGCGTCTGCGTGGGCATGCAAATGCTGCTGGACCACAGCGAAGAGGGCGAAACGGCGGGCCTGGGATTGATCCCGGGGAAAGTCGTCAAGTTCGATTTGATCGGCCGCAAGCAGGACGATGGCAGCCGCTACAAGGTGCCGCAAATGGGCTGGAACCGTGTGCGACAGACGCAGCACAGCGGCGCTGCACACGCCCTGTGGCGCGGCATTCCCGACGACAGCTTCTACTACTTCGTGCACAGCTTCTATACCCAGCCAGCGCATGCCGAGCATGTTGCCGGTGAGGCCGATTACGGTGGGTACTTTGCATCTGCCGTGGCACGCGATAATATTTTCGCTACGCAATTCCATCCGGAGAAAAGCTCCGAATATGGTTTGGCGTTGTTTCGCAACTTCCTGAACTGGAAACCCTGAATCTCCAACTGACGTTGGTCCGATTTCAACTTCCCGACTCGATTTTTTTCTCCGCTCAAGATCATGCTGCTCATTCCTGCCATCGACCTCAAAGACGGCCATTGCGTGCGCCTCAAACAAGGCGACATGGACCAATCCACGATTTTTGGTGAAGACCCGGCCGCCATCGCGCGCCGCTGGGCAGATGCCGGAGCCCGGCGTCTGCACCTGGTCGACCTGAATGGCGCGTTTGCGGGGCAACCCAAGAACATGGGCGCCATCAAGGCCATCCTGAAAGAGGTGGGCGGCGAGATGCCGGTTCAGTTGGGCGGCGGTATCCGCGATCTGGAAACCATCGAAAACTTCATCGACGCCGGCATGCGCTACGTCATCATCGGCACCGCCGCGGTGAAGAATCCAGGCTTCCTGAAAGACGCCTGCACCGCCTTCGCCGGCCACATCATCGTTGGCCTCGACGCCAAGGATGGCAAGGTCGCCACCGACGGCTGGAGCAAGCTCACGGGACACGAAGTCGCCGACCTGGCCAAGAAGTACCAGGACTGGGGCGTCGAGTCGATCATCTATACCGACATCGGCCGCGACGGCATGCTCTCGGGCATCAACATCGAAGCCACGGTCAAGCTCGCTCAATCGCTCACCATTCCCGTCATCGCCTCCGGCGGTCTGGCTGGCATGAACGATATCGAGCAGCTGTGCGCGGTGGAGAAGGATGGCGTCGAAGGCGTGATCTGCGGACGTGCGATCTACAGCGGTGACCTCGATTTCGCCGCGGCGCAGGAACGTGCAGACCAGTTGAAGGCCTGATGATTCTCGTGACCGGCGGAGCCGGATTCATCGGCTCGCACACCTGCGCGGCTCTGGCTGCGCAGGGGCTGCCGTACGTCATTCTCGACAACTTCAGCAACAGCAAGCCATCGGTGCTGGATCGCCTCGCGCGCATCACGGGCGAGAAGCCCCTGTGCATCGAGGGCGACGTGCGCGACGGCGCATTGCTGGCGCGCGTGCTGCGCGAACATGCCATCACGGCGGTCATTCATTTCGCTGGATTGAAGGCGGTGGGTGAGTCGGTGCGTGAGCCATTGCGTTACTACGACACCAATGTCAGCGGCACCGTCACGCTGCTTGCGGCGATGCGCGATGCGGGCGTGCGCACATTGGTGTTCTCTTCGTCGGCCACGGTGTACGGTGATCCTGCGGGCTCACCGATCGGTGAGGATGCGCCTTTGCAGCCCACCAATCCGTACGGCCAGACCAAGTTCATGGCCGAGCAGATTCTGGCGGACTTGGATCGCTCGGAGCCCGGTCAGTGGCGTCTGGCGCGACTGCGTTATTTCAATCCGGTGGGCGCGCACGAGAGCGGCCTCATCGGCGAAGACCCGCAAGATATTCCCAACAATCTGATGCCCTTTGTGGCGCAGGTGGCGGCGGGTGCGCGCAAGGAACTCAGCGTGTTCGGCGGCGACTATCCCACGGCCGATGGCACGGGCGTGCGTGACTATATTCACGTGAGCGATCTGGCGGAAGGCCATGTCGCGGCCTTGCGTTATTTGCAGAACACCCCCGGTCTGTTGACCGTGAATCTGGGCACCGGTGAACCGGTCTCGGTGCTGCAGATGGTGCAGGCATTCGAGCGTGCCAGTGGCGTTCCCGTTCCCTATCGCATCGTCGATCGCCGTCCCGGCGACGTGGCCGCATACTGGGCCGATGGTTCGCGGGCGGAACGATTGCTGGGCTGGAAAGCCAAGCGCGATGTCGATCAGATGTGCGCCGATGTCTGGCGCTGGCAGAACGGCGAAGCCCGGCGGGTGCAATGAGCACCACGACCTCCCCAGCTTTGATGCACGGCGAGCGGGTTCGCAAAGACCAGTTGCAGGGTCAGGATGTGGTGCACATGTCCTTGCCATCGGGGGACTGTGCCATCGTCGCCCTGCATGGCGCGCAGGTCGTTTCATGGACTACAGGGAATGGCGCAGAGCGCCTTTTTCTGAGTCCCAAGGCGCATTGGGATGGCCAGTCCGCCGTGCGCGGTGGCGTGCCGATTTGCTTTCCGCAATTCAATCAGCGTGGCCCTCTGGTCAAACATGGATTTGCGCGTAATAGGACCTGGAGTTTTGTGGGCGCGACCGACGATATGGACTCGGTCACTGCCGTCTTCGCTTTGCACGACGATGCCGAAACGCGGCTGGCGTGGCCGCACGGTTTCGAGGTCAGGCTGCGGGTGCTATTGACGCACGGCCAACTGCGCATGACGCTCGAGCTCGAGAACACCGGCAGCGACGCATGGAGCTTTACCGGCGCGCTGCACACCTATTTGCAAGTGCCCGAGATTTCCCAACTGCAGCTCGAAGGTCTGGAAGGTCTCGCGCGTTGGGATGCGGTGCGCGATGTGCACGACATCCAGCAGCAGGCGGTCCGTTTCGATGGCGAATACGACAGCGTGTTCGCGCCGGTGCAGCAGCCCCTGCTGCTGCGCGATGCGGACTCTGGGTTTGCACTGCGAATTGAAAAAAGCGCCAACTGGGGTAACGTCGTGGTCTGGAATCCGGGAGCGGCCCTGTGTGCGCAACTGGCCGACATGCCGAGCGACGGTTATCGCCATATGCTGTGCGTGGAAGCGGCCTG
>CALMCS010000283.1 GCA_937862875.1 uncultured Comamonadaceae bacterium | reverse complement strand
GCGAGCTCCCAGGTCAAACGGCGGCTTCGCGCCAACTTGTGGCCGCGCCGAGCAACCACAGCGTGCACATCGCCATAGAGCGTCTCGCGGCGCAGGCCTGGGCGAAATGCGCGCTCGTCCAGGCGACCCACAATCACGTCCAGCTCATTGCGTTCAAAGCGTGCCCACAGCCCTGCTGCAATATCTTCGACCACGTTGAGACGCAGCTTGTGTTCGCTCGCCTTGAGCCCAATGATCGCGCGCGGTATCAATGCTGCGGCGGCAACTGACATCACGCCTAGACGCACTTGCCCCGACGCGCCGTCGGCGATGGCCTGCAGTTCTGTTTGCAGTTGATGAGAGTCGGCGACCATGCGGCGCGCGTGGCGCAGCGCGGTCGGCAGAAATGCCGTCGGTTGAATCTGTCGCCCACGCGTGAACAGTGGCACGCCCATCGCCGACTCCACCTCAGCAAGCCATTGCGAAACTGCTGGCTGGGTACTTCCAAGGGCCTGTGCGGCGGCGGTGATGCTTTCGTGACGCGCCACGGCCAAAAGTACTTCCATATGCCGCAAGCGCAGTCGACGCATGTTCAAGGCAAGCTCGGAGTCGCTGGAGTTATGCATCACAAATTCCCATGCATGCAGATAAATTTAGGTGTGGATCATTATGGATAGATATTCCATCATTGGCACCTGTTCAACAAGCTTTGGGGAGCCCGCGATGCGACACAGGATCAATGGTGGCCTTCGGACAATCACGATCGGATGGACATTGGCGCTCTTTGCCTGCGCGGGTTACGCCCAACAAGGCTGCCCGGCAGATCGCCCCATCAGGCTGGTGGTACCTTTTCCCGCCGGCGGAGGCACCGACATTGTTGCCCGCCGACTGGCCGAGAATTTGCGCAAGGATCTGAAGCAACCGGTGCTCGTCGACAACCGCGCAGGGGCGTCCGGGAACATTGGCGCAGACAACGTCGCGCATTCCGCGCCGGATGGATGCACCTTGATGCTCACTGCCGCGCCGTTTGCGATTGCACCCGCCGTATTCAAGAATCTTTCATTCAATACGCTGAATGACTTCACACCCGTCGCGCAGATTGCCATCGTTCCGCTACTGGTAGTCACGCGCGCAGACTCGCCGCTGAAAAACATTGCAGATCTGGTGGCTGCGGCCAAGAAGAGTTCAGACGCTGTAAGTTACGGTACTTTCGGCACGGGTGCACCGCCACATCTCGTTGGCGAACGCATGCAGACGCTCGGAGGCTTCAAGATGACGCATGTGCCGTACAAGGGCGGCGGCGCAGCACTGCCAGACATTGTTTCCGGCCAGTTGGATGTCGCCATTCTTGACGTGGTTTCCATGGTGCCGTTGATTCGCTCCGGACGTCTTCGCGCATTGGCCATCACCGGCACCAAGCGCGCCGAGAATCTCCCCGAAGTCCCCACCCTGTCCGAAGCAGGAATCCCGTTTGACACGGTCGGTTGGTATGCGATTTTTGCTCCCGCAAAGATGGACCCGGCTGTCGTTTCACGCATCAATACCGCCGTCAATCGAGCGATGGCGCTTCCGGAAATGCGCACCATGCTGATTGATT
>CALMCS010000282.1 GCA_937862875.1 uncultured Comamonadaceae bacterium | reverse complement strand
CTCATTGGGCTTGTGGGCCTGCTCAATCGAGCCCGGGCCGCACACCACGGTAGGGATACCGGCGTTGTGGAACAGGCCGGCTTCGGTGCCATAAGCCACCTTGCGCTTGTCCTGATCGCTCGTGAGTGCACGCACCAATTGCGTGATCGCGGCCTCCTCAGAGGCCTCCAGCGCCGGAGCACTCGCACCCGATTCGATCTCGATGCGTGCGTCCGCGTATTCGCGCTGCATCTTCGGCAGCAACTCATCGCGCACATAGGCCTCGACCTGGGCCTGAATGCCCTCCACCGACATGCCCGGCAGATTGCGGAATTCGTAGGCGAACTCGCACAGATCCGGAATCGTGTTCACGGCGATGCCGCCCTGAATCTGGTTGGTCGTCATCGTCGTGAAAGGCACATCGAAGAACTCGTCGTAAGGACCCTGTTCCTTGAACTGATCGGCCATGTCACGAATGCGGCAAATCAGGCGCGCCGCGTATTCAATCGCGTTCGAGCCCTTGGGCGTGAGCGACGAATGCGCCGCCTTGCCATGCACGCGGCAGCGATACAGGTTGATGCCCTTGTGCGCCACCACCACTTGCATGCTGGTCGGCTCGCCCACCACACAGCCATCGAACTTCGCGCCGCGCAGCTTCAACTCGTTGAGCATCACCGGTGCGCCGGCACAGCCGATTTCCTCGTCATACGACAGCGCGAAATGCAGCGGCTTGGCGCGCGGCATCGCGAGAAATTCCGGCACCAGGGCCAGCGACGCGGCGATGAATCCCTTCATGTCGCAGCTGCCGCGACCGTACAGACGGCCCTCGCGCTCGATCAGCGAAAACGGATCCGTATCCCACTTCTGACCATCGACCGGCACCACGTCGGTATGACCCGACAGCACGATGCCGCCTTCGGTCGCGCCGTCCTTGCCCGGCAGCGTCGCGAACAGGTTGGCCTTGTCGCGCGCTGGCGAGTGGAACAGCTCGGCCTTGACGCCCAGCTGCACGAGTGCGTCGCGCACAAATTCAATCAGCTCAAGGTTGGAATTGCGGCTGGTCGTGTCGAACGACACCAGTTTGTTCAGCCATTCGCGGGAAGTCATCCAAGTCATCTATCTAATCTCTGTTGCTTGTGCGTGTCGTCAAAAAATATGCAGCCCGTGCCCAAATTCACGCATTGGAACGTAAAAGTGTACGCCGACTTCTTCTAAACTCGGAGCTGCACTTACTGCAGCCACACCGGTTGCTCGCCTTTTTTCTCGGGCCCCGCGCCTTTCTGGATTCATCTTGACAACCCCTGCAGTCTCCAAGCGCAACATCGTTGCAGCTGTCATTGGCAATGCTCTTGAATGGTATGACTTTCTGGTCTTCGCCTTCATGACGCCCATCGTCGCCAAATTGTTCTTCCCGTCCAACCCCGCCAATCCGGACGACAACATCAACCAGATTCTGATGACCACCGCGGTCTTCGGCGTCGGCTTTTTCATGCGCCCGGTGGGCGGCATCATCCTCGGCCTGTATGGCGACCGCAAGGGACGCAAGGCCGCCATGGTGATGGTGACCAGCCTCATGGCCGTGGCGATTGCGCTGATTGCACTGGCTCCTACCTACGCCGCGGTCGGCATTGCCGCGCCGCTGTTCATCGTGCTGGCACGCCTGCTTCAGGGGTTCGCCGCCGGTGGTGAATTCGGCACTTCGACCGCACTGCTGATCGAGCTCGCACCCCGCGGCAAACGCGGCTTCTACGGCTCATGGCAGATGACCGGCCAGATGATGGCGCTGCTGATCGGTGCCGCCACCGGCACCTTGATCACCGAGCTGTTCACCAATGACCAGATCATGGCCTGGGCATGGCGCGTGCCGTTCCTTATTGGCCTGTTGATCGTTCCCGTCGCCATCTACATTCGCCGCCACGTCGAAGAACCCGAGGTGTTCCAGCAGATGCGCGCCGAGCAGGAAAGCGGCAAGACACGCCCACTCAGCCTGCCCGAAATGCTGCGCACGCACGCCCGCGAGACGCTGGTAGGCATGGGCCTGGTGGTGACCGCAACGGTCTCGATCTACATCACCTTCACCTATCTGGTGACCTACGCTACCGTCACCCTCAAGCTGCCGATCCACGACGCGTTCATGGTGCAGATGGCCGGTGCGGCCGTGATGGTTGTGCTCATGCCCTTCGTCGGCATGCTCTCGGACAAGATCGGCCGCCGCAGCCTGACCATCGCGTCGCTGATCGGTTACCTGATCGTGCTGTATCCGCTGTATGCGTGGTTGACCGACGGACCCACCACGCAGAAGCTGATGATCACCCAACTCGTGGTCTGCCTCTTTGTGTCGGTGTTCTTTGGGGTATTCAGCACCGTGATGGCCGAATTGTTCCCGCCGCAGGTACGCTCGGTCGGCATGTCGATGGCCTACAACGTGGCCGTGATGGTGTTTGGCGGTTTCGCTCAGTTCATCGTGACCTGGCTGATTCGCGCGACAGGTTCGCCGATGGCTCCTGCGTTCTACGTCATGTTTGGCGTAGCCATCGGGGTCATTGCATCCTTCTACGTGAGAGACCCCAAGCCGGATCAGGCTTGATCGCACGCGACGCTGAGAGTTGAGCAGCGCTCTCGGGCCTGGCAGGGGTGGTCGATCAAGACCGCTCCTGCCTCCCGTTCATCGCCCGCTCGCCGCTCGCTAAGCCCCGAGTTTGCGAGCCACCAACTCCTTCATGATTTCATTCGCTCCGCCATAGATGCGCTGCACGCGTGCGTCGGCGTACATGCGTGCGATGGGGTATTCGGTCATGTAGCCGTAACCGCCGAAGAGTTGCAGGCACTCGTCCATCACCTTGCATTGCTGGTCCGTACACCACCACTTGGCCATGTAGGCGGCGCTGTCGTCGAGTGTTCCGTCGAGCAGGCGTTGCACGCAGTCGTTCACGAAGGTGCGCACCACATGTGCCATGGTCGCGCATTCGGCCAGTTTGAAGCGCGTGTTCTGCAGTTCATAGAGTGCCTGACCGAAGGCTTTGCGTTGCTGGGTGTACTCGAGTGTCAGCTCCACCGCGCGTTCGATGGTTGCTGCGGCAGGCACGGCGATGAGCATGCGCTCGTACGGTAGTTGGCTCATCAACTGCTTGAAGCCCTGCCCCTCCTGGCCGCCCAGCAAATGGGACGCATCGACGCGCACCGTATCGAAGGCCAACTCGGCCGTATCCGATGCGTGCTGGCCCAGCTTTTCGAGCCTGCGGCCGACGCTGAATCCCTTGAGGTTTTCGGTCTCCAGCACGATCAGCGAAATGCCCCGAGCGCCCGCTTCGCCGGTACGCAGCGCCACCACCAAAAGGTTCGCGGTGAAACCGTTGGTGATGAAGGTCTTGGCACCATCGATCACATACTCGTGGCCCTCGAGTTTGGCGCGGGTGCGAATGGCCTGCAGGTCGGAGCCGCAGCCTGGCTCGGTCATCGCAATGCCGGCCAGCAGCTCGCCGCTCACCAGCTTGGGCAACCAACGCTGCTTTTGTTCTTCTGTTCCGTATTCCAGAATGTAGTGCGTGGCAATGGTGTGCACGGCGGTAATGGCGGGCACCTCTGCTTTTGCCAGCTCGTCTTGCACCACCAATTGGTAGGCCACGCTGGTGCCGCTGCCGCCGTAGGCTTCGTCAAATTCTGGCAGCAGAAAACCCATCTCTCCAAACGCCCGCCAGACCTCGCGCGGCACGTAGCCCTGGCGACGCCAGGTGTCCATGTGCGGCGTGATCTCGCCGGCGATGTAGCGACGCACCTGCTCGCGAAAGGCTTCGATTTCGTCGTCCATCCAGCGGTGGCGATAAAGTTGCGGCAACGTCATCAATACTCCTTAAATACCGGTCAGGCCGCCGGTGCACATCAGCGTCTGGCCACTGACGTAGTTGGATTCTGGAATGCAGAAAAGGTAGACGGCGTCTGCCGCTTCTTCGGGCGTTCCGCCACGGCCCAGTGGGATCATTCGCTCCATGGCTTCGAGCAGGCCGGGATTCACTCCCACCTTGATGTCGCGGCCATCGATGTTGGCGGTCGCTCCATCGGCGGCGCTTTCCGTCAAGCGTGTCTTGATCAGTCCATACGCCACGCAATTGACGGTGACGTTCATGCGCCCCCATTCCTTGGCCAGCGTTTCCGTCATGCCGACGATGCCGGCCTTGGCGACGGAATAGTTGGTCTGCCCCGCGTTGCCGAACAGGCCGGCAATCGACGAAATATTCACCACCTTGCGCACCACGCGTTGGCCCGCCTCGCCCTCCGCTTTGGAGAGCGCGCGAATCACCGGCTGTGCTGCACGCAGGATGCGAAACGGTGCCGTGAGGTGGCAATCGAGAATCGCGTACCACTGCTCGTCGGTCATCTTCTGAATCACGTTGTCCCAGGTGAATCCTGCATTGTTGACGATGATGTCCAGCCCCTTGAACTCACTCATCGCCGTGCCCACAAAGCGCTCGGCGAAGTCGGTGGCGGTCACGCTGCCCACACACGCCACCGCCTCGCCGCCTGCAGTGCGAATGGCCTGCACGGTCTCGTTGGCGGGTGCGGCATCCAAGTCGTTGACCACCAGCCGCGCGCCTTCGCTGGCCAGCTTGAGTGCAATCGCCCGGCCAATGCCGCGGCCCGAACCGGTGACCAGTGCTACTTTGCCTTCGAGTTTTCTGCTCATGGGTGTCTCTCTTTTTCTGTGTGTATGTATTTCAATCAAGGCAGGGCGACAAGCGCCTCGCCCGCAATCTTGCTCAAGCCGAATTGGTTCTTGCTTTGCACTTCGATGCGCACGCAGCGCTCGCCATTCACTTCGAGTTTCTCGATGATGTGGCCGGTGCATTCCATGGCATTGCCCAGATGCGTGATGCCCTGGAAGCGCGCGTCAAAGCTGCGCAGTTGCGACTGCGGGGCCCATTGGGTCAGCAGCCGCCAAAGCCAGGCCATGCCCAGCATTCCATGTGCGAACACATCGGGCATGCCGGCCTTTCTGGCGTAGTCGATGTCGATATGGATCGGATGGTGATCGCCCGACGCGCCCGCAAACAGTGCGAGCATGTGACGGGTCACCGGTGGGATGTGCAGCGGCGTCAGCGCGTCGCCGATCTGCACCGAATCAAAGCGGGGTTCAGACATGCATACGTCCTTGGTTGTCAATGCCGCACCACGATGACGGAGCGCAGTTGTGCAACCGCCTCTCCGCGCTCGTTGCAGGCCGTGGATTCGGTTTCGATGAATTCGAGGGCCCCGTTTTTCTTGTCGTACACATTGCTGATGCGCGAGGTGAGCGTCACCGTCTCGCCCGCAACCACCGGGGCGAAATACTCGAATTTCTGCTCACCGTGCAGTATCTTTTCGAGCGGTACTTCCATGGCGTTCAAGCGGCCGAACATGGCACCCGAATCCAGCTCTGCGCCAAACAGAAAGGTGGGCGGCACGGGTAGATCGGCGTAACCGGCCTGGCGTGCGGCCTCCAGCTCGAAGTAGATCGGGTTGGTTTCACCAATCGCCTTGGCGAAGAACTGCAAACGACCGCGTTCGATCGTCATTTGCGAACTTGCGAACTCGTGACCTATCCATTGCTTGTCGATCACGGTCAGACCTTTTCGTAGAGGGTGACAACGCAAGCGCCGCCCAGCCCCAGGTTGTGCTGCAAGGCCAGGCGCGCACCTTCGACCTGCCGCCCGCCCGCACGACCGCGCAGCTGCTCGACCAACTCCGTGCACTGCGCGAGGCCGGTGGCACCCAGCGGATGGCCCTTGGAGAGCAGGCCGCCCGATGGGTTCGTCACCACCTTGCCGCCGTAGGTGTTGTCGCCGTCTTCCACAAACTTCTCGGCACCGCCCTCGGGGCACAGGCCCAGGGCTTCGTAGGTCAGCAACTCGTTGTGAGCAAAACAGTCGTGCAACTCGACCACGCCAATGTCTTGCGGCGAAACGCCCGCGGCCTCGTAGACCTGGCTGGCGGCACTGCGCGTCATGCTGAAGCCCACCACCTCGCGCATGTCGCGCGACTCGAAGGCGACCGGGGTGTCGGTGGTCATGGCCTGGGCGCGAATGCGCACGCTGGCGTCCAGCCCGTGCTTCTTGGCAAATGCTTCCGAGACCAACACCGCCGCAGCCGCACCGCAGGTGGGCGCGCAGGCCATCAGCCGCGTCATGACGCCGGGCCAGATCATCGTGGCGGCCATGACCTCTTCTTCGGTGACCTCGGTGCGAAACAGCGCCAGAGGATTGTTCACCGCATGGCGACTGGCCTTGGCGCGAATCTTCGCGAAGGTCTCCAGCTTCGTGCCGTACTGCTTCATGTGGGCCAGCCCCGCACCACCAAAATAGCGCAGCGCAAACGGCACGCCGGGCACCTCCACCAGCTCATCGGTGATCGCGTCAAACTTTTCGAAAGGGCTGGGTCGATCGTCGAAGATGGAGCCCAGCGCGCCGGGCTTCATCTGCTCGAA